>JACCVL010000300.1 GCA_013698185.1 Nocardioidaceae bacterium | reverse complement strand
CGACGACGAGACTCCGGCGGACGTCTACTACGCCGGCAAGGCGTTCCTGTGCAGCGCCGTGGTGGGCTGGATCGAGGAGGAGGGACTCGGGCTCGATGTCTGCTCCGGCGGCGAGCTGGCGGTGGCGCTGCGGGCGGGCTTTCCCGCAGCCCGGGTGACCCTGCACGGCAACAACAAGTCCGACGCCGAGCTGAACCGGGCGGTGCACGCCGGTGTCGGCCGGGTCGCGGTCGACTCCTTCGAGGAAATCGAACGTCTCGATGGGCTGGCCCGGGCCGCAGGGGTCGTGGTGCCGGTGCTGGTGCGGGTCACCGTCGGGGTCGAGGCACACACCCACGACTACATCGCCACCGCACACGAAGACCAGAAGTTCGGCTTCTCGCTGGCCGACGGGAATGCCCTCGAGGCGGCCCGAAGGGTGCACGCTGCGCCCGGCCTGCGGTTGCTCGGCCTGCACAGCCACATCGGGTCACAGATCTTCGACACCTCCGGCTTCGAGGTGGCGGCCCGCCGGGTGCTGGGCCTGCATGCCCGGCTGGCCGACGAGCTCGGCAGCGTGCCGCCCGAGCTCGACCTCGGCGGCGGTTTCGGCATCGCCTACACCACCAAGGACGACCCGGAAGGCCCCCAGCAGCTGGCTGACGGCATCCGCGACATCGTGCGGCACGAGTGCCGCGCGCTCGGCATCGCCGTCCCGCGCCTGTCGGTGGAGCCCGGCCGGGCCATTGCCGGGCCCTCAACCTTCACCCTGTACGAGGTCGGCACCGTCAAGCGGGTCACGCTGGACGCAGGCGCGAGCCGGACCTATATCTCGGTCGACGGTGGCATGAGCGACAACGTCCGCACCGCGCTGTACGACGCCGACTACTCCTGCACGCTGGCGTCGCGACGCTCGTCTGCCAAGCCGGTGCTCTCCCGCGTCGTCGGCAAGCACTGCGAGTCCGGTGACGTGGTGGTCAAGGACGAGTTCCTGCCCGGGGACATCCGCCGTGGCGACCTGCTCGCCGTGCCCGCCACCGGCGCGTACTGTCGCTCCCTGGCCAGCGCGTACAACCATGTGCCACGACCGCCCGTGATCGCCGTACGCGACGGTGCCGTGCGGGTGCTGCTGCGCCGCGAGACCGAGGACGACCTCTTCGCGCTGGACATGGGGTGAGGCAGTGATGGCGACCGGCAGCGGCCGGACTCTGGGAGTGGGCCTGCTCGGCTGTGGCGTCGTGGGCAGCGAGGTCGCCCGGTTGCTCACGGCCCAGCACGACGAGCTCGCCGCGCGCATCGGGGCGCCGCTCGAGCTACGGGGGATCGGGGTTCGCCGGCCCGGCCGAGCGCGCGACCTGGACCTCGACCCCGGACTGTTCACCACCGACGCGGCTGCGCTGGTGCGCCGCGACGACGTCGACCTGGTGGTCGAGGTGATCGGCGGCATCGAGCCGGCCCGATCGCTGATCCTGGCCGCGCTCGAGAATGGTGCGTCGGTGGTCACGGCCAACAAGGCGCTGCTGGCCGAGGACGGTGCGACGCTGTTCGAGGCAGCTGAGAAGGCCGACCGCGACCTGTGGTTCGAGGCGGCTGTCGCGGGCGCGATCCCGATCATCCGCCCGCTGCGCGAGTCCCTAGCCGGGGATCGGGTACGCCGCGTGCTCGGCATCGTCAACGGCACCACGAACTTCGTGCTGGACAAGATGTCGACCAGCGGGGCCGGCTTCGCTGAGGCGCTCGAGGAGGCCCAGTCGCTGGGCTTTGCCGAGGCCGACCCAACCGCCGACATCGAGGGGTTCGACGCCGCCGCCAAGGCCGCCATTCTCGCCAGCCTCGCCTTCCACACCCGGGTAGCTGTCGCCGACGTCCACCGCGAAGGCATCGCTGAGGTCTCGGCTGCCGATGTCGTTTCCGCCCGGGAGATGGGTTGCGTGGTCAAGCTGCTGGCCATCTGCGAGATGCACGAGCTGGCCGACGGTCCGGCCGTGTCGGCCCGTGTGCACCCCGCGATGATCCCCGCCGAGCACCCGCTGGCCAGCGTGCGGGGCGCCTACAACGCGGTGTTCGTCGAGAGCGAGGCCGCGGGTCAGCTGATGTTCTACGGTCCGGGCGCCGGCGGCGCACCGACGGCCAGTGCCGTGCTCGGCGACCTGGTCACCGCCGCCCGCAACCGGCTGTCCGACGTACGGGGGGCGGGGGAGTCGGCCCACGCCGAGTTGGACGTGCTGGCGATGGGAGACACCATCACGCGTTATCACATCGCCGTCGATGTCGACGACCGACCGGGCGTGCTGGCGGCGGTCGCAACCGAGTTCAGCCGTCACGAGGTGTCCATCCAGACGGTGCGTCAGGAGGGCCGCGGCAGTGACGCGCAGCTGGTGGTCGTCACGCACCCGGCTCGCGACGCGGCGCTTGCTGCGACAGTCGATGCCCTCGTCCACCTGGACATGGTGCGCGCGGTCACCTCGGTGATGCGTGTCGAAGCCGAGTCCCAGCCGGAGTCGAGGTCATGACAAGCGTCGACGCGCCCCGGCGCGGCCGTCGCCAGTGGCGCGGCGTGGTCGAGGAGTACCGCGAGTGGTTGCCGCTGCTCGACGGCGTGCCGGTGGTCTCCCTCGGCGAGGGCGGCACCCCGCTGGTGCGGTCGGAGTGGTTGTCGCGGGTCGTCGACGGCGAGGTCTGGCTGAAGGTCGAGGGTGACAACCCGACCGGCTCGTTCAAGGACCGCGGGATGACCGCGGCGATCTCGGCCGCGCTGCGCGACAATGCCGAGGCGGTGGTGTGCGCGTCCACCGGCAACACGTCGGCCTCGATGTCGGCATACGCGGCGCGCGCCCAGCTGACGCCGATCGTGCTCGTCCCGCACGGCCGGATCGCGGCCGGGAAGATGGCGCAGGCGGTGATGCACGGCGCCTCGGTGATCCAGGTACGGGGCAACTTCGACGACTGCCTGCGGCTTGCCCGCGAGCTGGCCGACGGCTATCCGGTGTCGCTGGTCAACTCGGTCAACCCGATCCGGCTGCAGGGCCAGAAGACCGCCGCGTTCGAGGTGGTCGACAGGCTCGGCGGGGCGCCCGACGTGCACGTGCTTCCGGTGGGCAACGCCGGCAATGTCTCGGCGTACTGGCTGGGCTACTGCGAGTACGCCGCGGCCGGCATGATCGACCACCGCCCGCAGATGTGGGGGTTCCAGGCGGCAGGGGCGGCGCCGCTGGTGTCGGGCGTCCAGGTCAGCCACCCCGACACCGTGGCGACCGCCATCCGCGTCGGCAACCCAGCATCCTGGCAGTTGGCAGTGGCGGCCCGAGAGGAGTCGGGGGGACGCATTGACGCTGTTTCCGACGAGGAGATCATTGCCGCGCAACGAGAGTTGGCCAGCCGTGATGGTGTCTTCGTCGAGCCCGCGTCGGCTGCCGGCGCAGCCGGGCTCGTCCAACTCGTCGCTCGCGGTGAGGTCCGCAGCGGGCAGCAGGTCGTCGTGACGGTGACCGGGCACGGACTCAAGGACACCGATGCCGCGCTGCAGGGTCGCCAGTTGGTGGACCGGGTCGTGGAGCCTGACCTACAGGCCGCGGCCGAGGCCGCCGGTTTGCGCTGAGGCTCCGTCAATGCACTGGACCAAGCAGGGGGTGTCGGTACGCGCTCCCGCCTCCAGCGCCAACCTTGGTCCGGGCTTCGACTGCTTCGGGCTCGCGCTCGGGCTGCACGACACCATCGAGATGGCTGTCATGCCGGCCGGGTTGCAGGTCGAGGTCCGCGGGGAAGGTGCCGACGACCTCCACCGAGACGAGCGGCATCTGGTCGTGCGTGCCGCCCGGGCCGCCTTCGAGTCGCTGGGCCGGCAACCTCCGGGGCTGCGACTGAAATGTCACAACGCGGTTCCGCACGGCCGCGGACTCGGATCCTCCGCGGCGGCCATCGTTGCTGGCGTGGTGGCCGCCCGCACGCTGGTCGAGTACTCCGAGCCGGGCTCGGGTGCCGCGCTGGAGGGCGCGCGTGCCCTCGAGCTCGCCACCGGGCTCGAGGGACACCCCGATAACGTCGCGGCGGCACTGCTCGGCGGTTGCACGCTCGCGTGGACCGAGCAGGCCGTCCCGAAGGCGATCCGCGTCGCCCCGGTGGTCTCGGCGGTGGCAATGGTGCCTGAGCGTGCGGTGTCGACAGCGGTTGCCCGAGGGCTGCTGCCGGCCGACGTACCGCACCGTGTTGCCGCCGCCAACAGCGCCCGGGCCGGACTGCTGGCCATCGCCTTGACCTCTCGCCCCGACCTGCTGCACGCGGCGACGGCCGACCAGCTTCATCAGAACTACCGTGAGCCGGCCATGCCGGACTCGATCGCGCTCGTACGCAGGCTGCGCGAGGCTGGCCACGCCGCCGTCATCTCCGGTGCCGGGCCGAGTGTGCTCGTCATCGGCAACGCCGCCGTGACCGGCTCGCCGCCCGGCAGGGACACCATCGACGTGCTGGCCGCTCATGCACCCGGGTGGCAGACCCTCGGGCTGATGGTCGATCTCGATGGGGTTCGCGTCATCACTTGAGCGACAGTCCTCGAGGGGGGTGGTAGCATCGCTATTGCGCGCAGCACCAACTGACCAGATTTTCCGGACACGATGGTTGCGGTCGCGTTTCTTCCCTCCGCCGTTGGCGAGCTTTGTGAGTCGTGCAGCCGCACAGTTACAGGTTTGCGCAGGCGTGGGGCGCCCGCCATCACAGGTGACGGGTGCTGGGGAGAACACAGACATGACTTATCCGATCGAGCACCAGACGTGCACGGATCGGCTTTCGCGGAGCCTGGACAGACCAGGACCGCCACCGGCGGGCGCGTTACTCGCTCCGCCCGACGTGGGAAGGACCTCACGTGTCAGACATCTCAACAACCCTCCCGCCTGCGGACACTGCGGTGCGGGACGCCACCATTGACGCAGCCGAGCGCCAGCCCGCTGCCTCCGGTACGCGTCGGCGTTCCGGCGGGGGACTCAACGGCATGGTGCTCGCCGAGCTGCAGCAGGTGGCCGGCGGACTGGGCATCAAGGCGACTGGCCGGATGCGCAAGAGCCAGCTGATCGAGGCGATCACCGCCGCCCAGAGCTCGGGCGACCAGGGCTCGGGCAACCAGAGCTTGGGGGACCGCAACGGGGTCGAGTCGGGTCGCGAGGCGACACCGGCAGCCGCGGTCGTTACTGAGCCGCAACCGAACCAACAGCCGTTTGAACAGCCAACCCAGCAAGCGGATCCCGGGTCGGCTCCGCGGACAGACGTGCCGCAGACCGACCGCAACGGCGACCGCCCCGGCACGCGCAACGACAACCGCAACGACAACCGCAACGACAACCGCAGCGGGGGCCGGCGGGATGAGGAGGACGGCAGCCGCCGCAGCCGTCGCCGCCGCAGCCGCGACCGCGGGCGGGACCGAGCCGACCGCGGCCCGCGTCAAGACAGCGAGCCCACAGTGTCCGAGGACGACGTGCTGCTGCCCGTCGCCGGCATTGTGGACGTGCTCGACAGCTATGCGTTCGTGCGTACCTCGGGATATCTCCCGGGCCCCGACGATGTCTACGTGTCGTTGTCGATGGTCCGCAAGAACGGTCTGCGCAAGGGCGATGCCGTGACCGGCCAGGTCAAGCAGGCTCGCGACTCCGGCGGGAGCGACCGCAAGGACAAGTTCAACCCGCTCGTGCGCATCGAGACCATCAACGGGAGCCCGGCGGGCGATGGGCGTCAGCGTGTCGAGTTCTCCAAGCTGACACCGCTGTACGCAGCCGACCGGCTCCGCCTCGAGACCGATGCGTCGATCCTCACCACCCGGATCATCGACATCGTCGCCCCGATTGGTAAGGGCCAGCGCGGGCTGATCGTGTCGCCGTCAAAGGCCGGCAAGACCCTGGTGCTCCAGTCCATCGCGAACGCGATCACGGTCAACAACCCCGAGTGCCACCTGATGGTCGTGCTGGTCGACGAGCGACCAGAAGAGGTCACCGACATGCAGCGGGCGGTCAAGGGCGAGGTCATCGCCTCCACCTTCGACCGTCCGGCGACTGATCACACCACTGTCGCCGAGCTGGCGATCGAGCGGGCAAAGCGGCTGGTCGAGCTGGGGCACGACGTCATCGTCCTGCTCGACTCGATCACCCGGCTGGGTCGGGCCTACAACCTGGCTGCACCGGCCAGCGGCCGGATCCTGTCCGGTGGCGTTGACTCCTCTGCGCTCTACCCGCCGAAGCGCTTCTTCGGCGCGGCGCGCAACATCGAGGACGGCGGCTCGCTCACCATCCTCGCCACCGCGCTCATCGAAACCGGCTCCAAGATGGACGAGGTCATCTTCGAGGAGTTCAAGGGCACCGGAAACATGGAGCTGCGGCTGCGCCGCGAGTACGCCGACAAGCGGATCTTCCCTGCCATCGACGTGGACTCCTCCGGCACCCGCCGCGAGGAGCTGCTGATGAGCCGTGAGGAGCTGCAGATCGTCTGGAAGCTGCGTCGGGTGCTGTC
>JACCVL010000284.1 GCA_013698185.1 Nocardioidaceae bacterium | reverse complement strand
GACCTGCCGATCGTGCTGGTCGAGCTGCACCTGCTGGGTGCCTGCGCCACGGTCGTGGCCGCCACCGCACTCGTGCTGTCGGTCTCCCCCGTACGCCCCGCCCGGCGGGGTCAGCGGAGCAGTGGGTCGACCGCGACGGCCAGGAACAGCAGCGCGAGGTAGAGGTTCGACCCGTGGAAGAGCCTCATCGGCTGCAGCACGGCGAGGTCGGAGGAGCGCCGGGCCCGGGCGAGCAGCGCATAGGACTCCGCCAGCAGCGCGAGGCCGAGCAGGACGGCCACCACCGGGTAGACCAGCCCGGTGCCGGCTACCGGCCACAGCAGCAGCGAGGTGGCGACCGTCGCCCACGAGTACGCCACGATGCGTCGGGCGACGGCCCGGCTGGACGCGACGACCGGAAGCATCGGCACGTCGGCGGCGGCATAGTCGTCGCGATAGCGGATGGCCAGTGCCCAGAAGTGCGGCGGCGTCCAGAAGAAGACGACCGCAAACAGCACCACCGGCGCCCAGGCCAGCGACCCGGTCACCGCGGTCCAGCCGATCAAGACCGGGAAGCAGCCGGCGGCACCGCCCCAGACGATGTTCTGCGGCGTACGCCGCTTGAGCAGCATCGAGTAGCCGACGACGTAGAAGACGTTGGCGGCCAGCGCCAACGCGGCCGACAACGCGTTGACCAGCAGTGCGAGCCACAGGGTCGAGACGACCCCGAGCACCAGGCCGAACACGAGCGCAGAACGGGTCGACACGGCGTGCTGCGGCAGCGGGCGTCGACGGGTGCGACGCATCCGTTGGTCGATGTCGGCGTCGACGACGCAGTTGAGGGCGTTCGCGCTGCCGGCCGACAAGGTGCCACCGACGACGGTGGCGACCACGGGCCACAGCGCGGGCACCCCGCGGCTGGCGAGGAACATGACCGGCACCGTCGTGAGCAGCAGCAGCTCGATGATGCGCGGCTTGGTGAGCGCCACATACGCCGCGAGCCGGGCGCCGGCACCGGCCGGCCGGCCAGCGGGCGGCTCCGCCTCGTCAAGCAGAGCGGGCCGGGGATCGACGGTCGCCACATCCACCTTCTCGCTTGCGGGTCCTCGGTGCGCGCTGAGTCTACGTCCACCGGCTGAGCACCCCGCTGGCACCCAAAGCGCAGTCTGCCGCTCGAACGCTAGGCTCGCAGCGAGGGCGGAGCCGTCTCCCACCTGGCGTGTTCCGACCGGTCCGATACCGCCGCTGTCTGGAGTCTCTTCCGTGACGTTTTCGCAGTCCGCTACCTCCACGACCACCTCCGCCGAGGCGTTCGGCTGGAGCGACCTGGACCGGCGGGCCGTCGACACGGTGCGGGCGCTGGCCATGGACGCCGTGCAGAAGGTCGGCAACGGCCACCCCGGCACCGCGATGAGCCTCGCACCGCTGGCCTACCTGCTCTACCAGCAGATGATGCGCCACGATCCCAACGACCCGCAATGGCCGGGCCGCGACCGCTTCGTCCTCTCGGCCGGCCACAGCAGCCTCACCCAGTACATCCAGCTGTACCTGTCCGGATACGGCCTCGGCCTGGAGGATCTGCAGGCGCTGCGGACGTGGGGGTCCAAGACCCCGGCCCACCCCGAGGTCAACCACACCCCCGGGATCGAGATCACCACCGGCCCGCTGGGCCAGGGACTCGCCAGCGCCGCGGGGATGGCTGCGGCCGCCCGCCGCGAGCGCGGACTGCTGGACCCCGACACCCCCGCCGGACAGAGCCCCTTCGACCACACCATCTGGGTCATCGCCTCCGACGGTGACATCCAGGAGGGCATCACCAGCGAGGCCAGCTCGTGGGCCGGCCACCAGCAGCTCGGCAACCTGGTCGTGGTCTACGACGCGAACCACATCTCGATCGAGGACGACACCGACGTCGCCATGAGCGAGGACACCGCCAAACGCTACGAGGCGTACGGGTGGCACGTGCAGACCGTCGACTGGACCGGCGGCAAGGGCTCGGAGGCAGGTGCGGACGACAGCTACGACGAGGACGTCGAGGCGCTGCACGCCGCGCTGACCGCGGCGCGCGAGGAGCGCGGCCGACCGTCCTTCGTGGTCCTGCGCACCATCATCGCCTGGCCCGCCCCCAAGGCCCGCAACACCGGCAAGGCGCACGGGTCGGCTCTCGGCGACGACGAGGTACGGGCCACCAAGCAGGTCATGGGCATGGACCCCGACGCCACCTTCGCCGTCGCCGACGAGGTGCTCGACCACGCCCGGCAGGTCGCCGAGCGCGGCAAGGCCGCGC
>JACCVL010000068.1 GCA_013698185.1 Nocardioidaceae bacterium | reverse complement strand
GGCTGGACATCGTGGTGCCCGACCAGGTCTGGCCGGCGCTGGTGACAGCCGCCGGTTTCGACCAGATGCGCGCCCACTCAGCCGACCTGGTGCCGGACGAGCGGCTCGGGATCATGGCGGACACCCGTAGCTTCTTCCGCGGCGGGACATCGGGTGAGTGGCGCCGCGTCTTCACCGACGAGGACCGAGCCGACTACGACGCCCGTGTTGCCGAGCTCGCGGCACCCGACCTCGCTCACTGGCTGCACTACGGCGCAGCTGACCTCACAGCGCCGCGGTGAGCAGCTCGCGCAACGCCTCGTCCGTCGGCATCCGCGGGGTGTTGCGGGTGACCGGATCTGCCAGGGCGGTACGCGCCAGCTCGGGCACCAGGTCCGGGGCGCAGCCGAGCGCCGTCAAGGTGGTGCGCACCGAGGTCTGCTCGGTGAGGTCTCGGCAGGCGGCGATCGCGGCGCGCGCGTTGGTCTCCTCACCGGCGTCGGTGCGGTCCACCCCCAGGTCGCCGGCGATCGCGGCGTACTGCGGGGTGCTGGTCGGCAGGTTGTGCTCGAGGACGCCCTCGAGGACCGCGGCCAGCGCCACCCCGTGCACCGCGCCGGTGTAGGCGGTGACGGCGTGCGCGATTCCGTGCACCAGACCCAACCCGGAACGGCTGAGCGCCAGGCCGGCCAGGTGCGAGCCGAGCAGCATCTGGGCACGGGCTTCGCGGTTGCTCCCGTCTGCCACCGCCACCGGCAGCCAGCGCCCGACCAGCCGCACCGCGTGCCGCGCATACGCCTCGGACAGCGGGTTGCGCCCGCGAGAGGTCAGCGACTCCACGGCATGGACGAGGGCGTCCACCCCGGTAGCGGCGGTCGCCGCCGGCGGCAGTCCGATCGTCAGGGCGGGGTCGAGGATGGACACCCGCGGGGCCACCGACGCATCGCCGACGTAGACCTTGCAGTGCGCCGCGGTGTCCTGGATGACTCCGAACCCGTTGGTCTCCGCGCCGGTGCCGGCCGTGGTGGGAACGGCCACAACCGGCAGCCCCGCGACGGCGGTGCCGGCAGCGACGTCCAGGTCGGCGGCCGACCCGGAGTTGACGGCGGCGAGCGCGACAGCCTTGGCCGCGTCGAGACTCGAGCCACCACCGACAGCGACCACCACCGCGTCACCGAACCGCCGGGCGAGCTCCCCGGCGCGGTCGACGGTGCTCATCGACGGGTTGGGCTCGACCTCGCTGAACACCTCGAAGTCGACACGAGAGTCGGTGAGCACCTGCTCGACCGACGCCACGATCCCGGCCCGGACGATCCCCGCGTCGGTGACCACGAAGGCCCGCGTCCTCCCCAGCGACGTCACGGCGGCGCCCAGGGTCTGCAAGGCACCCTCACCGAACTCGATCGTGCCCGGTGGTGCGACGGTGAAGCGCTCGGACGACAGCATGCGGGTCCTCGGGGGCAGCCGGTGAAGGGGGGTCAGGGGTCAGGACAGGTCGAACCACGTCGTCTTCAGCGCGGAGTAGGCATCGAGTGCGTGCAGGCTCTTGTCCCGCCCGGCGCCGGTGTCCTTGAAACCGCCGAAGGGGGTCATGACGTCGCTGGCGTCGAAGGTGTTCACCCACACCGTCCCTGCGCGCAGCCGCCGAGCCACCCGGTGGGCGGTCTTGACGTCGCGGGTCCAGACACTTGCGGCCAGGCCGTACCGGGTGTCGTTCGCCAGCCGCACGCCCTCGTCCTCGCCACGGAACGTGATCGTGGACAGCACCGGGCCGAAGATCTCCTCCTGGGCCACCCGCATCGCGTTGTCGACCCCGTCGAGCACGGTCGGCTGCACGAAGTAGCCGCCGGTCTGCTCCAGGGCTCGTTCGCCGCCGAGCGCGACCCCAGCACCCTCGCGTTGGCCGAGCGCGATGTAGCCCAGCACCCGGTCCAGCTGCACGTCGTCGACGATGGCTCCCATCGTCGTCGCGGGGTCCAGCGGGTCGCCCACGCGGAAGTCGTGCGAGACCTTGATGACGGCGTCCAGCAGCTCGTCCTTGACCGACTCGTCGACGATCAGCCGCGACCCGGCGTTGCAGGTCTGGCCGGCGTTGTAGAAGATCCCCCAGGCCACCGCGGACGCGGTGGCGGTGATGTCCGCGACGTCGGCCAGCACCACCTGGGGTGATTTGCCGCCGGCCTCAATCGAGACCGACTTGCCATTGGACTCCGCGGAGTAGCCGAGGAACAGCCGCGAGACCGGTGCCGAGCCGGTGAACGCGATCTTGTCGACGTCCGGGTGGCGTCCCAGCGCGGCACCGGCGGTCTCGCCCATCCCGGGCTCGACGTTGAGCACGCCGTCGGGCAGCCCGGCCTCGCAGGCCAGGCGCGCCAGCAGCAGCGCGGACAGCGGTGACTGCTCGGCCGGTTTGAGCACGACGCTGTTGCCCATCGCCAGTGCCGGGGCGATCTTCCACGACGCGATGAGCAGCGCGTAGT
>JACCVL010000269.1 GCA_013698185.1 Nocardioidaceae bacterium | reverse complement strand
GCGTCTCCGCGCAGGCGCGGGTTGCCGTCTCGGGCCAACCGGGCGGCGTGCGCGGCCACCTCGGCGGCCAGCTCAACCAGGTGCATCGGAACATCGGTGGCAGCGGACAAGGTGTCGACCACCCGCGTCGACCGGTGTACGTCGTCACGGGGCAGGCGGATCGCGGCGAGATAGGCCTCGTACGCGGCTGCGTCCTCGTCCCCGAGCGGCTCCAACCGGCGCCGCAGCCTGTCGCACTCGGCGGCAGCCGCGTCATCGGCGGAGAACCGCGCCACCATGGCGGCCAGGGCGGCGGCAAGCACGGCGGCGAGGCCGGTCACCGCACCGGCTCCGGGCGCCGGCGTACGGGCCGCAACCGCTTCGGCGAGGGCGCCGACCCGCTGGTCGAGCATCGGCTGCCCGTCGCCGTCGGCACTCATGCGCTCAGGATGTCAGGACAGGCCGACGATGTTCTGGTCGTCGTCGATGTCGACCCGGTGGGCCGCGGGCGAGGCGCCGAGACCGGGCATGGTCTGCATCTCCCCGCAGATCGGGTAGATGAACCCGGCGCCGACCGACGCCCGCACCTCGCGCACCGGCAACCGCCAGCCCGTCGGCGCACCCTTGAGCGCGGCGTCGGACGAGATCGACAGGTGGGTCTTGGCGATGCAGACCGGCAGGTGCCCGAATCCGTTGCGTTCATAGGTGTCCAGCTGCCGGGAGGCTGCCGGGCTGTAGTCGACGCCGTCGGCGCCGTAGACCCGGGTTCCGACGATCTCGATCTTCCTACGCAGCGACGCCTCGTCGGGGTAGAGCAGGGTGAACTGCGACGGCTCGTCAGCCGCCTCCGCGACCGCCTCTGCCAGCTCGACCGCGCCTCGGCCACCATCGGCGAAGTGGGTGCAGACAGCCACTCGTGCGCCCATCTCGGCGGCGATGTCACGGATCGCCTGGTGCTCTGACGCGTGGT
This sequence comes from Nocardioidaceae bacterium, assembly GCA_013698185.1. Classification (GTDB taxonomy): domain Bacteria; phylum Actinomycetota; class Actinomycetes; order Propionibacteriales; family Nocardioidaceae; genus JACCVL01. The sequence continues at coordinate 1,061 of JACCVL010000269.1, read as the reverse complement.
CGCCGGGGAAGGCGTTGATCGCCACCACGGGGGTCACGCCGTGCAGACGGATGTTCTCGATCTGCTTGCGCAGGTTGGCCCCGCCGACGTGCACTTCATCGGGGTTCTCAGCCAGCATGGCCTCGGGGATGGGTTTGCCGGCCACGATCTTGTGCCGACCGGAGTGGGCCTTGAGGGCCCGGACGGTGGCGACGACGACGGCGGCGTCCGGGGTGAGCCCGGACGTGCGGCACTTGATGTTGAAGAACCGCTCGGCGCCCATGTCGGCGCCGAAACCTGCCTCGGTGATGAGGAAGTCGCCGGCGCGGATGCCGATCAGGTCGGCGATCACCGAGGAGTTGCCGTGCGCGATGTTGCCGAACGGTCCGGTGTGCACCAGCACCGGTGTGTTCTCGTACGTCTGCATCAGGTTGGGTTTCATCGCCTCGCGCAGCAGCACCGCCATCGCGCCGGCACCACCGATGTCCTGAGCGGTGACGGCGTCGCCGTCGCGGGTGTAACCGACCACGATGCGGTCCAACCGCTGGCGCAGCTCCGCCAGCGACGTCGACAGCGCGAGCACGGCCATGACCTCAGAGGCTGCCGTGATGTCGAAACCGGTCTGCCTGGTCACGCCGTCCGCACGCGAGCCCAGGCCCACCACGATGTTGCGCAGTGCCCGGTCGTTGACATCCAGCACCCGGCGCCAGGTGATCGCGTTCAGGTCGAGACCCGCGGCGTTGCCCTGGTGCAGGTGGTTGTCGACCAGCGCGGACAGCAGGTTGTGCGCCGCGGTCACCGCGTGGAAGTCACCGGTGAGGTGCAGGTTGAGGATCTCCATCGGCACGACCTGGCTGTAGCCGCCCCCGGCCGCGCCGCCCTTGATGCCGAAGGTCGGGCCCATCGACGGCTGCCGGATCGCGATCGTGGCGGTACGGCCGACGTGGCGCATCGCCTGGCCGAGCCCGACGGTGGTGGTCGTCTTGCCCTCACCCAGCGGCGTCGGTGTCACCGCCGACACCACGACGTACTTGGCGCGCGGCCGGTCGGCCAGCTCCGCGACGGCCTCCAGCCGGATCTTG
>JACCVL010000236.1 GCA_013698185.1 Nocardioidaceae bacterium | reverse complement strand
GGCTCACGCTTGCCCCCCGACGCGCGGACACTCTTGCGGTCGCCGGGGTGCTGTTCTGCCTGGCGGCAGGCCTGCTCACCTGGGCCGGTACGGCCCTGATGCGGGCTGAGCCTGCCCCCGCTGCCGTACCGGCGCCGACGACTGGTGGCGCCTCGTCAGCGGGCAGCGTCGCTCGCTCCACCTCGCCGCCCCACCCCGCCCAGCAGTCGGCCCAGGCGGCGAACCAGCAGCGGGCGGAGGCGAGGGCGCGTGCGCGGGCCAGGACACTCAACGAGAAGAAGTCCGCTGAGGACCGGAGGCAGCCGGCACGGACCGGGAAGGCACCGGGGTCGACGGTCCAGCCGGTGATGCAGGCGCCCGCCCCGGTCGCCACCGCCACCGACCCCGAGCGCATCACCATCCCCAGTCTGGGCGTCGACCAGGGACTGGTCGAGCTGGCGGTGAACGGCGACTCCCTGCAGGTGCCGGAGGACTTCTGGGACGTGGGCTGGTGGGGCGGAGGCCCGGTGCCGGGAGAGAACGGTGCCGCGGTCATGGTCGGTCACGTCGACTCCTTCGACGGGCCCGCAGTCTTTTACGGCCTGTCCGGGATGCGGCGTGGCGACAAGGTGTTCGTCAGCCGTGAGCGAGGGCCCCGGCTGGTCTTCGCGGTCCGAAAGAAAGTCCTGTACGACCGCGACGAGTTCCCCTCCGACCGGGTGTACCGCTCGACCGGCAGGCCGAGCCTGCACCTGTTGACCTGCGGCGGCTCGTTCGACTCCGAGGCGGAACTCTACAGCGGAAACGTGGTGGTCTATGCCGAGCTCGTCGCCACGACCAAGAAGTCCGAGAGCGGCACGAAGCGGCATCCCCACCAGACCACCAGGCACCGGGAGCACCACCCAGACAACGTGGACGGTAGGCAGGACCAGCGGGCCGAGTCGCAGCGCCGGTGGGGCCGGTGATGCGGCTGGGTGGTTGGCGCAGCGCGCTGGTCGTGCTGGCGGCGGCGATGGGCATGTTCGCCGGCGGAGTGCTGTTCACTCGCGGTGGCCCAGTCCAGACAGTAGCGCCGAGCGGACCGGCGACGGGTCCGTCGGCGGTCACCGCCGTCAGCGCTGGCGATCTGACCGGTGCCATCAACTCGCTGCAGGCCAGGTTGCGGCGGCTGCCCGAGGACCAGCTGGCCTGGGCGGCACTCGGCACGACGTACGTCCAACAGGCAGCGGTCACCGGTGACCCCGGCTACTACCCGAAGGCACAAGGAGCCCTGGAGCGGTCATTGGAGCTCATGCCCCGGGACAACGCCGAGGCGCTGACCGGGCTCGCCTCGCTGTCCGCGGCACGGCACGACTTCGCTGCCGCGCGTGCCGAGGCGGACCAGGCGCGCCAGATCAACCCCTACAGCGCAGCCAACTTCGGCGTCCTGAGTGACGCCTTGTTGCAGCTCGGCCGCTACCGGCGGTCCTTCCACGCACTGCAGCGGATGCTCGACCTGCAGCCGGGGGTGCCCTCGTTCACCCGGGCGTCATACGCGTGGGAGCTGCGCGGCGAGCTGCGCCCGGCGCGCGTCGCCTTGGAGCGGGCGCTGGCGCTGGCCAGCCGCCCGTCGGACCGGGCGTACTGCGAGTACTACCTCGGCGAGCTGGCCTGGAACGCAGGCGACCTGGGGGAGGCCGGCGCTCACTATGCGCAGGGCCTTCGCGAGGACCCGGCGTACGTGCCCCTGCTGGCCGGCCAGGCCAAGGTCGCCGCGGCAGAGGGCAGGACGGAGCTGGCATTGCGGCGCTATCGGGCGCTGGTCCAGCGGCTGCCGGTGCCGACCCACCTGATCGCCTACGCCGACCTCTTGGCCTCGCTCGGCCGTGACCGGCAGGCCAGGCGCCAGGAGGCGGTGGTGGTGGCTACGCAGAAGCTGTTCGAGGCACAAGGGGTCAACGTCGATCTCGAGCTTGCGCTGTTCGACGCCAACCGGGGCCGTGGGGCCACGGCCGTGCGAGCGGCCCGCAGGGCGTGGGACACCCAGCCGAGCGTCGAGGCCGCAGATGCGTTCGGCTGGGCGCTGCACGCATCGGGCCGGGATCGAGCCGGGTGGCAATATGCTCGCAAAGCTGCCCGGTTGGGCACCAAGAGCGCGTCGTTCGCTTATCATCGCGGCATGATCGAGAAGTCGCTGGGCCGAGAGACCGCCGCCCGGCGCAGCCTGCGTGCCGCACTGGAGACGAACCCGTACTTTTCCCCCCTGCACGCCGCCCGAGCCCGCATGGCCCTGCGCGCGTTGACCCGCAGGTGATCGCCGCGCCCCGTCGATGGGTGCTGCGCCTATTGGTGATCTCGTTTGTCACCGTGGTGGCGCTCACCGCGGCTGCCCCGGCGGCCTCTGCTCACCCGCTGGGCAACTTCACCGTGAACACCTACAACGGGTTGCGGGTAGAGCCCGACGCCGTCGCCGTGCGCATGATCGTGGACTTCGCCGAGATCCCCACGGTGCGCAAGTTGCCCGCCGCGGACGAGGCCGGCGGGGTGAGCCAGGCCCAGGCAACTGAGTTCGCAGCAGCCGAGTGCGCGCAGCTCGCACCGGGCGCGCGACTCAGCGTCGGCGGTGCCGTGCGGGCGCTGTCGGTGGAGTCCAGTGATCTCGCTTTCGTCCCCGGCGCCGCGGGTCTGAAGACGATGCGGTTGACCTGTGAGCTGCGCACCGAGGCTGGGGTGGAGACCGCCGGGCGGCGCATCGAGTACGTCGACGGCAACAGTCTGGATCGGCTGGGCTGGCGGGAGATCACCGCCGTGGGCGACGGGGTCGTGCTCACCGACAGCGACGTGCCCACCAAGAGTGTCTCCGCCGAGCTGACGGCGTACCCACCGGACCTGCTCAGCTCGCCGCTCGACGCTCGGTCGGCCAGTGCCAGGGCGGTCCCCGGCAGCGGGCAGGTGCTGGGTGGGGGAACGGCCGCGACGGGCGGTGGCACGGCGCAGGTCGGCGGTCTCACCGCAACGTTCACCGACCTCGTGACGAGCCGTGACCTGGGCGTCGGCTTCGCCGTGGTCGCGATGGCGATCTCGGTGGGTCTCGGTGTGCTGCATGCATTCGCGCCGGGTCACGGCAAGACGTTGATGGCCGCCTACATGCTGGGCCGTCAGCGTTCGTCACTGCGACAGGTCGCCGTCATCGGTCTCACGGTGACCTTGACCCACACAACCGGCGTGTTGGTGCTCGGCGTCGTGCTGTCGGCGTTTGCCCTGACCGCGCCAGAGCAGATATATGCCTGGCTCGGCCTCGCCAGCGGTGTCTTGCTCATCGCCATCGGGATCGGCCTGCTGCGCCAGGCCAGTCGGCGCTCGGCACCGTTGGTGCAACGGGTGCGGGACAGCGCGCTTGCCGCCGCTGGAGGCGGCGCGCCCGGACCCGAGGTGGCTGCCCACGTCCACGGCGACGCAGCCACCCCAGCCCCCCGCGAGACGACGAGCAGCCACGACCACGACCACGACCACGACCACCACGACCACGACCACCCGCCGGGCCTGACCCACTCGCACGGCCTCGGCGGGTCGCACACCCATCCCCCGCCCTCGGCGGCCACCGGCGCGCGCGGACTTGTCGCGGTCGGATTCGTTGGCGGTCTGGTACCCGCACCGTCGGCGTTGATCGTGCTCCTGGGCGGGATAGCTCTTGGTCGGGCCTGGTTCGCGGTGCTGCTGGTGATCGGCTATGGCATCGGGATGGCACTCGCGCTCACCGGCACCGGGGTGGCGCTGGCCTACGCTCGCGAACACCTCGAGAAGCTGGCCGAACGACGCGACTCGGGTCGGTGGCGGTGGGCATTGCGAGCCAGCAAGTCGCTTCCGGCGGCGACCGCAGTTCTGGTCATCGTGGTCGGAGCGGGACTGCTGGTGCGCGCGGTGGCCATGATCACGCTCTAGGCAGCCCGAGCCGGCTGCTGGTTGTCGGGCACCGGTGCCGGTTGCGCGGCGGGTACAGTCCGGCCATGCCGGCGTCCGGGTGTCATTCCTGCTCCGTCTTCGACGAGGACATGACGGCTTACGACTTTGGGCCGCACCACCCGATGGCGCCGGTGCGGATCGAGCTGACGATGCGGCTCGCCCGTGCCTTGGGCGTCGTTCCGGACAGGTTGCCGCAGGTCGACGCGCCGCCTGCAGACCAAGCGCTCCTGGAGCTGGTGCACGAGCCGGGTTACATCAGCGCCGTACGGCAGGCCAGCCTGGACCCAGGGCACGAGGACCACGTGCACGGGCTGGGCTCGCAGGACAATCCCACGTTCGCCGGCATGCACGAGGCGAGCGCCAGGGTCGTCGCAGCCAGCGTGGAAGCCGCCCGGCGCGTCTGGACCGGCGAACAGGTGCATGCGGTCAGCCTGTGTGGGGGCCTGCACCATGCGATGCCGGCGATGGCGAGCGGATTCTGCGTCTACAACGACGTGGCGGCGGCGATCGCCTGGCTGCTGGCGCAGGGCGCTGAACGGGTCGCCTATGTCGATGTCGACGTTCACCACGGCGACGGGGTGCAGCACGCCTTCTACGACGACCCGCGCGTGCTCACCGTCAGCCTGCACGAATCTCCGCAGACCTTGTTCCCTGGCACGGGTCTGCCGACCGAGATCGGTGGCGACCACGCCGAGGGCAGCGCGGTCAACGTCGCCCTGCCTCCCGGCACCCAGGATGCGGGCTGGCTGCGCGCCTTCCACGCGGTGGTGCCGGACGTGCTGCGCGCGTTCGAACCGCAGATTCTGGTCACCCAGCACGGCTGCGACGGGCACATGTCGGATCCGCTGGCCCATCTGATGCTGAGCGTCGATGGGCAGCGAGCGTCCTACCTGGCCCTGCACAAGCTTGCCCACGAGCTGTGTGCGGGCCGGTGGGTCGCCACCGGCGGCGGCGGTTACTCCGTGACCGACGTGGTGCCGCGGGCGTGGACGCACCTGCTGGCGATCGTCTCGGGTCAGCCGCTCGACCCAGCTCTCGCGGTGCCGGAACAGTGGCGTGCCTATGTGAGCGAAGTGCTCGGCGCGAGCGCACCGGAGCGCATGACTGATGGCACCGAGCCGAGCTATCGCGACTGGCGGGACGGCTTTGACCCAGGCTCCTGGCTGGATCGTTCGGTGCGGGCAACCCGATCGGCTGTGTTCCCCGCTCTCGGGCTCGATCCGCAACCCTGAGCGCGGGCACTCATCCGATCGGCTGATGCGGCCTCCGACCTGCGGCTTCTCCCCTTTCCCACCCGTACCATCAGGCACTACCCTCCCCACAAGCACGTTCGCGAGGTCTTCGGTGGGGAAGCCGGGGAGCGCCCGTGCAGGAAGTGCGGTGCGCCATGACGTCTTCTGGGCCCCACGAGCGGGGATTTTCAGAAGTGCGGTTCCTCACCGTCGCCGAGGTGGCGACCCGGATGCGGGTGTCGAAAATGACCGTGTACCGGTTGGTGCACTCCGGTGAGGTCGAGGCGGTGCGGGTGGGCCGCTCCTTCCGAGTCCCCGAACCGGCCGTCGACGAGTACCTTCGGAAGTCCTACTACCAGGCGGGTTGATCCGACCATCGTGCCCGGCCAGGCAGGTCCTGGCTGGCTTGGACCTGCCTGGCCGGCACACGCCTGGCTGGGTGACGGGCTGCGCAGGTAGGCTCGGGCGGTCGTCCGCATTCAGCGTGGTGGCGTCTGTTGGCTCTCGAGAGGTAACCGTGGGTTCTGTCATCAAGAAGCGTCGTAAGCGCATGGCGAAGAAGAAGCACCGCAAGCTGCTGAAGAAGACGCGTATCCAGCGTCGTCGCGCCGGTAAGTGACCGAGCCCCGGCCTGGGAACAGGCGGGCGGACGCGGATAGGGTGACCACCCGAGGTAGGCGCCGGCTGAGGCGCAGTGATGAGCGAGGTAGGCATGGGTCGCGTCGTGCTGGTGACCGGTGTGGCCGGATCGCTCGGCTCTGAGACAGCGCGACGGCTCGCTGCCGACGCAGCGGTGGACAAGGTGGTGGGCGTCGACGTGCTTCCCCCGCGGGGGGACCTCGGCGCGGTCCGCTTCGTGCGAGCTGACATCCGCAACCCGGTGATCGCCAAGGTGCTCGCGGTCGAGGACGTGGATACCGTCGCCCATCTGAGCGTTTCAACGTCGCCGGTGACGGGGGGGCGAACGACCGGACGCACGTCCGTGAAGGAAGCCAATGTCATCGGCACCATGCAGCTGTTGGCGGCATGTCAGCGGGCGCCTGGAGTCCGCCGCCTGGTGCTGAAGTCATCGACCGCGGTCTACGGATCGTCGCCTCGCGACCCCGCCATCTTCACCGAGAACACCGCGCTGAAGAGCCCCCGCGGCTCCGGCCACGCCAAGGACTTCGCCGAGGTCGAGGGGTACGTACGGGGCTTCAGCCGCCGCCGTCCCGATATCGCGGTCACGGTACTGCGCTGCGCGGACATCCTCGGTGGCCAGCTCGGAACTCCCCTCGAGCAGTATCTGCAGCTGTCGGTGCTGCCTACCGTCCTGGGCTTCGACCCGCGGCTCCAGCTGCTCGACGTCGAAGACGCGCTGGAGGTGATCCACCGTGCTGTCGTCGTCGACCACCCCGGCACCTACAACGTCGCCGCGGACGGGGTCCTGGTGCTGTCGCAGGTGCTGCGCCGGCTGGGCAAGCTCACGGTGGCGGTGCCGTCGATCGCGGTCGGTACCGTCGGGCGGGCTCTTCGCCATACCAGCCGGCTGGACCTCAATGGCGACTTCATCGCCTTTTTGACGCACGGCACAGCCGTGGACACGATGGCACTACGCGCGGAGTTCGACTGGACTCCGCGCTGGGCAGGCGCGCAAACGCTCGAGCGCTTCGCCGAGCTTGTCGGGCATGGGCCCGTCACCGCCGACCGGGTGCGCCACGTGGAGCAGTCCCTGGCGGCCGTTCTGACCAGCAGGGGATGGTGACGTGGCCGACGCGGAAGTCATTCCTCTGAGCGTGCCGCTGGGAACGCGGGGGCGTCCTGGGCGGGGGAGCCGCAACGCCACCCCGAGCCAGGCGGCGCGGTCGTTGGCGCCGGCCAAGTCCGGACCGAAATCACGGCGTCCTGCCCGGGGTCCATCCGTCGCCGTCGACCCGCCGCGGCCCGTCTCGGCGGTCGGCCAGGTGGACCCGAGCGCACCGGCAACGGAGCAGACGGCGCCGCCGGCCGCCGCCGACGCTGGCAGGGACCGGCTCGCTGCTGCGCTGGCCTTCCTGCGACGTCGGCTCACGGGCGATTACGACGTGGACGAGCTTGGGTTCGACCGTGAGCTGACCTCCACGGTCTTCATGTCCATCCTCCGTCCGCTGGCGACCAAGTGGTTCCGCATCGAGGTGCGCGGCGTGGAGAACATCCCGGCCGACGGTGGGGCGCTGCTGGTGGCCAACCACTCCGGCACCGTGCCGGTCGACGCGCTCATGACGACGGTGGTCGTGCATGACCACGCCCGACGGCATCTTCGTTCGCTGGGGGCCGACCTGGTCTTCGCGCTGCCCGTCGTCTCCGAGCTGGCCCGCAAGGGTGGTGCGACGCTGGCGTGCAACGACGACGCGGAGCGCATGCTGGCCGCAGGAGAGCTGGTCGGTGTCTGGCCAGAGGGCTTCAAAGGTGTTGGCAAGCCGTACTCGGAGCGGTACAAGCTGCAGCGATTCGGTCGAGGTGGCTTCGTCTCAGCAGCCATTCGCACCGGGGTACCGATCGTTCCGTGCTCGATCGTGGGGGCTGAGGAGATTTACCCGCTGGTGGGGAACGTCCCGACACTGGCACGACTGCTGGGCCTGCCGTATCTGCCGGTCACACCGTTCTTCCCGTGGCTCGGGCCGCTTGGGTTGGTGCCGCTACCGAGCAAGTGGGTGATCGAGTTCGGCGAGCCGATTCGCACCGACAGCTATCCCGAGGGCGGCGCCGACGACCCCATGTTGGTGTTCAACCTCACCGACCAGGTGCGGGAGACGATCCAGCAGACGCTCTACGACCTGCTCGTCCACCGCAGGCACATCTTCTTCTGATCCTCGGCTTGTCGCCCGTTATCAGGGGAGCGCGTCCTCAGTTGTCGGGTCCGGTGGGTCGACGCTGGTGGAGGGCGACGGGTCCGACGTGGTTGTCGTGGTGGTGGAGTCCTCGACCGGCGGCGCGGCGGAATCCGCTGTGCTGTCGAAGGTCTCGGCCGGGGTGGCCGTCGTCTCAGTCGTAGCCGTGGTCTCGGTCGTAGCCGTGGTCTCGGTCGTCGGGGTCGCCTCGGTCGGAGTCGCGGTGGTCTGGCTGGTGCTGGTCTCCGGGGCCGTTGTATCGCTGGGCGTAGGCAGCGGGTCCGGGGGCGCGGGTGTTGGCTCCGCCGCCGGTGCGGAGACGGGAGCTGTCGGCTCGGGCAGGACAGGCTCGCCGGGCTCAGCGGCACCGCCGTTGCTGCCGGCCTCGCCGTCAGACCCACCGTCGGGGCCGCTTGACGGCGGCATGGGTGGCCCATCCGCCCCGTCGACGACCGCCGGATCGTCCGCGTCGGCCCCGGTGTCGACGAGGCTGCTCGCGGACCCTTCGGGAGCACCGAGGACCACCCAGAAGGATGACGTCAGATCGGTGGGCACCGTCACCGACACACCCCCAACCGCCGGCGGGCAGGCGGGGCAGCTGTTCTCGACGGCGGCGTCGATACCTACCACCATCTCCGCCGCAGTCACCAGGGCGTCGCCAGCAGTTGCGGGCAGCTGGCCGGCCAACTGGTCCAGGACGTCGCCGCTGCTGGCGGCGAAAGCACGCATCGCCATCAAGTGGGCCTGGTCACCGGACGAGGCGTACGACTCGAGCAGCAGCGCGCGTCCGGCTGCCGCCGACTGGGTGAAGTCCGACAGGGTGTCGGCGATCCGGTCCGCGCTGCCGGGCTCGTCGGAGCCAAGCAGCGCCTGGACCTCGGCGAGCCGCGTCTCGGCCAGCTCGAGCTGGGCCAGGCCCCGCTGCTCGGAGTCGGTGGTGAAGGCGAGGTCGACCTGCTCGATGCCGCGCTTGATCGGGTACAGCAACTCGCCGGGCAGGGCGGCAGCACTCGCCGAGGCGAGGCCGGCACCGCCACCGACCAGTACCGCGGCTCCGGTGACGACAGCCACCGCGGCCCGTACGCGGCCGTGGACGGAGCCACTGGTGGCCTCAGGCCGACCGCCCGGGCCCGATGATGCGAACTCGCGCTGAGCGGCCGCCACGAGGCTGGCACGTAGCCCGGTGGAGAAGTCGGGGGAGGGCTCCACAGCGGGCAGCGCCCGCAGTGCATCCGCAAGCGCGACGAGAGCGATCTGCTCGGGGTCGCTGGAGTCAACCGCCACACCGGCCGTTGCGTCGACGGCCGCGGCGAAGGCGCGCGCTCTGCGGCGCTCCGTCAGCATTGCCTTCATGACAGCCCCGTACGGTCACCGGACGGCAGCTGCTCTGCCAGCCCACTTGTCAGCCCACTTGTCATGTCGATCAACGAGAGCCGGGTGCACCGGGTTACGGGCGGGCGACGTGGAGTGCTCATCTCAAGTCCGTCCCCATGTTGCGGGCGAGACTGCGCACGGCCCTCAGCTGCAACTGCTTGACGGCTCCGGGGGAGCGCTCGAGCGCCTGCGCGGTCTCCGCGATCGACAGACCCTGCAGGAATCGCATCACCACGCAGTCGCGCTGCTCGTCGGGCAGCTCACGGAGTGCTGCCGCGAGCGTCTCATGGGTGAGCTGGGTCACCATGATGTCTTCAGGACCGGGGGCGTGGTCACGCTGCTCCGGCAACCCATCGATAACGGTCTCCAGCCGGGCACGGCTGGACTTGTAGTGGTCGGTGATGAGGTTGCGGGCGATGGTGGTGAGCCAGGCCCCGAAGTCTCGGCCTTGCCACCGGAACGAGTCGATGGCGCGCAGAGCCCGGAAGAAGGTCTCGCTGGTCAGGTCCTCGGCCAGCGAGACGCTGCTGGTGCGGTGGTAGCAAAACCGGTAGACACCGACCTCGTACCGGTCGTACAGCTGGCCGAAGGCGTCTGCGTCTCCGCGCTGCGACCGTCGCACGAGCTCGACCACGACCTCCCGGTCGGCACCCGAGTGGCGCTCGCCGCCCCCGGCAGGGTGAGCGCCGCCACCCCCACCGCGGCGCAGTGGCGGGGGTGTCGGCGCTGGGCCGTGTACCGCATTCAGCAGCACGTCGATGCGGGCGGGGACGGGCCCGCCGGCCGGGACTGGACTGCGCACAAGGCGCTCGACGAGCACACAAAGCGCGGCCAGTCCGGGAGCAGCCGCGCTGTGACGGTCGTCCGCCGACGACGCCATGACTGCTCCCTTCTCGGTCCCCACCGAGGCAACCTGCACAGCGTAGGCCGGGACGGGTGTTCGGGGAAGCAGTTCGGCGCAGACCACCGCAGATCTCGCGGCCGCGCGCCGGGCGCTCAGCCCAGCCGCCGGCGCAATGCCACCCCGGCCGCCGCACTCCCCACAGCCGCACCAGCCACTGCCGCGGCAGCCATGCTCGCGCGAGCAGCTTTCCGCCCAGTTCGGTAGTCGTGCACCCGCCAGCCCTGTTCACGCGCGTGCTGGCGCAAAGCCCCGTCGGGGTTGATCGCGCAGGGGTGGCCGACCAGCGACAGCAGCGGCAGGTCGTTGGAGGAGTCGGAGTACGCCGCGCAGCGGCTGAGGTCGAGCCCCTCGCGCCCGGCGAGGGCACGCACTGCCTCGGCCTTGGCAGGGCCGTGCAGCAGGTCGCCGACGAGCCGACCGGTGTAGACGCCATCGATGTGCTCGCTGACGGTGCCGAGCGCCCCGGTCAGACCCAGTCGGCGCGCGATGATCCGCGCGATCTCCACCGGCGCAGCGGTGACCAGCCAGACGCGTTGCCCCCGGTCGAGGTGTTGCTGCGCCAGCGCCCGGGTGCCTGGCCAGATCCGGTGGGCCATCGCCTCGTCGAAGATCTCCTGTGCCAACGCCTCGAGCTCGGCGACGGGGTGGTCCTTGATGAACGCGAGGGCGTTCATCCTGGCCCGTTCGACATGGTCGGGGTCCTCCACGCCAACCAACCGGAACGCTGCCTGCTGCCAGGCGGCGCCGAGAAGGTCGCGGGCCGAGAAGAACTCACGGTGGTAGAGCCCGCGAGCCAGATGGAACAGCGATGCGCCCTGGATGATGGTGTTGTCGACGTCGAAGAAGGCGGCCGCACCTTGGTCGGCGGGCACGTCGAGGGCCCGCTCGACCTCCGCGGCGGCAGCTGAGGCCTCCCCGGCCAGCGCGAAACTCGCCGCGCTCCGGGGAAGCGATCGGGCAGCTCGGGCCACCATCGCAGCGTATCGGCCCCGTCCGCCGGAACCGGCGGCCCTGGAGGTGACGACGGGAGTACGCGAGCTGTCTATGGGAGAATACGTGTCGTGAGAGAGGGTCGCGCGGCAGTGGCCCGCGCTGTCAACGTCGCCGATCTGGTGCGCATCCATGCGCAGGACAGGCCCGACGACGTGGCGGTTGTCGACGTGCCGCAGGGGACGACACTCACCTGGTCGTTGCTGGACGAGCGGGTCGACTCGCTGGCCAACGGGCTGTCGGCTGCTGGTCTCGTGGCCGGGCAGCGGGTGGCGTTCGCGCTGGTCAACGGTGCCACGCTGGTGACCACGTACCTGGCAGCCGCCCGGGCAGGGGTGGTCGCTGTGCCGATGAACCCGCGCTCGGCCACTGGCGAGCTGGTGCGGATGCTGGCCGACAGCAGCTCACGTCTGGTGGTGGCCGACGCGACAACGGCCACGTCGGTGCGCAGTGCAGTGGGCGGTCTGCAGGACGCCCTCGAGGGGGCGGACGCCCAGCTGCGGCGGCGAAACCCCGTCCCGGTGCTTGCGGTCGACGGGGTGAGGGCCCTGCCGGGCGAGCACAGGTTCGACGATCTCGCGGCGGCCACCGACCGACGGGTCGTGAGCCCCGGGGACCGCGAGAACCTGGCGGTCGTGCTCTACACGTCTGGCACCAGCGGGCGGCCGCGGGGCGCCATGCTCAGCCACCGAGCGCTGCTGTCGAACATCGACCAGGTCGCGTCCATCGAGCCCGCCCCCACCCGCGGCGACGATGTGGTGCTCGGGATGCTGCCGCTCTTCCACATCTATGGCTTGAACGCCGTGCTCGGACAAGTCCTCGCGCAGGGTGCCCGGATCGTCCTGGTGGACCGCTTCGACGCCGACCAGACCCTGCGGGACGTCGCTGGCCACGCAGTGACCAACCTCCCGCTCGCCCCACCTGTCGTCGCGGCCTGGGCCGGGCTGCCGGCCGCAGCAGAGCTCTTGTCAGGGGTCCGCATCGTGCTGTCCGGCGCCGCTCCGCTCGACCCCGACCTGCGACGGCTCTTCGTCGAGACCTCGGGAGTTCCGGTCGAACATGGCTACGGCTTGACCGAGACCGCGCCGGTCGTCACCTCGACACTCAGCTCCCGGGCGCGGGCCGCGGGCCGCCGCGCAGAGCCGGCCGGGGTGGGCGGCCCGGTGCCCGGTGTCGAGATCCAGGTGCGCGACGCGGCTGGGTCGGTGCTGCTCGACGACCCCGGCCAGATCTGGGTACGAGGCGACAACCTCTTCTCCGGCTACTGGCCCGACGGACAGGGGGGACCGGGCAGTGACGGCTGGTGGGCCACCGGAGACGTGGGACTGGTCGACCGGGACGGAGATCTCGTGCTGGTCGACCGGCTGCGCGAGCTCGTTGTCGTCAACGGGTTCAACGTCTATCCGACCGAGGTCGAGGAGGTGGTCGCCGAGCTGCCGGAGATCGCGCAGGTGGCCGTCGTCGGAGCGCCGGACGAGACCACCGGCGAGGCCGTGGTGGCCTTTGTCGTCGGCACCGCCGACGAGGACGGGACGACCACGCCCGCGGAGCTGGTCGACCTGGTCCGCGCGCACTGCGAGCACCGGCTGGCCCGGTACAAGTTGCCACGTGAGATCACCGTGGTCGAGGGTCTCCCGCACTCGGCCACGGGCAAGGTCGCCAAGGGGCGACTGAGGGCCCAGGCCCGCCGCGCGCTGCTGGGCCTGACGTGAGGGCTGACATCCCCCGAAGCGCCGACGCCCGCGTCGTCTTGTACGGACGAGCGGGCTGTCACCTGTGCGCGACCGCGCGCGAGACGGTGGCAACGGTCTGTGCGGAGGCCGGTGTCGACTGGCTGGAGGTGGACATCGACAGCGAACCACGCCTTGTGGCCGCGTTCACCGATCAGGTCCCGGTCACCTTCGTCGACGGTCGCCAACACGACTTCTGGCGCGTGGACCCCGGGCGGCTGCGGGCAGCGCTCGCCGGCTAGCGCGGGGTCCTGTCGGCCGGTCTCCTGCGCGGCGTCCATCGGGACACGGCGTGACATCCGTCACGCGCAGTGCGCTACCACAGTCACGCCCGTCGGTCCAGTTTGTGCCCGCGTTCACAAGCTTCTACAGTAGGTTGGTCAGCCCTAGCAGACCATCGCCCGGGCCTGAGCACCGACCCTGATGTATCCGCCGAAGCACAATCCGGGACGCATGCCGGCGCGTCCCGGCCGAGGATCGTGAAGGCCGCCGTGACCGACGTTGCAGTGCCCCGCGCCGCGGGTGCCCGGGGCATCCCCGAGGCGACCGTCGCTCGGCTGCCGGTCTATCTGCGCGCGCTGACGGCGCTGGCCGAGCGGGGCGTCGTGTCGGCCTCCAGCGAGGAGCTCGCCGTG
>JACCVL010000232.1 GCA_013698185.1 Nocardioidaceae bacterium | reverse complement strand
AATGGACGCGGACGCGCAGGTGCTGCATGCCATGGACATCGTGGCGCCGGGAGTCGTCGTCACTGTTTCGGGTCCAGGCGGCACAGCCAGGTTCGCCGACGCGGGTTCGGACCGCTTGTTCGAGACCGGTGACGGCTTCGTCCTGCACGTCAACGGTTCAATCCCCGGTGGAGGCGTCAAGGGCCACATAGTCGGCGACCTCGACGACCTCGACGACCTCGACGACCTCGACGACGACGTGGTGGTTGTTCGCGGCTCGGACTTCGGCTTCGAGAGGTTGTGTCGCCGTATCGACTAGATGACGACGAGAAGATGGGCGAGTCGGCCCCGTGGAAGGACTGACGGCTCCGGTGCGGTCTGACGGCATCTGACACACGGCCCCGTGGTGAACCCTCACCGGCCGGGCGCGGAGAGGCGTCCGGCGGTGCTCGCCGGTCGCGAGCCCATCCTCGAGGCACTCACCGTCATCCACCGCAGGGCCACCGATCCGTCGCCCTCAGCCACGCTCTGATCAGGGCGATGCGCACAACCACCGGCCGACACCCCGCGCAGAAGCTGAGGCGGCTTCTTGATGTGTTCAAGGCGTGCTCGGCCGGGCTCGCGCCCGCCTTCGCCTCGACTAAGTGCTCGGGCTGCGTCGGGTGGAGCTACCCACCGAGCGCTGTCGGCCGATGCTCCTAGCTCTATCGACTTTCGACCGGCGGCGCCAGATGACACGGGGTCGGGCGTACAGTGCCGACGGTGAGCGCCGTGCAGTCCGCAGATGCACCGCGTGATCCTGACTCCCATCCGGACGTCGCGGCGCTCATCCCGATAGTGCGGCGCATCGTCTCAGCACGCGTGGCTGACCGCACCACGGCCGACGACCTCGTACAAGAGACGCTTGTGCGAGTGCTCGCGGCCACCGCCCGTGTTGAGCCCGGCATGCTCGAGCCGTACGCCATCGTCACCGCGCGCAATGTGGTTGCGTCCATGTGGCAGGAGCGCGACCGTCACAGGCGCAACCAGCACCGAGTGGTCGATCTGCGAGCTCCCGAGGACCCCGGGACAGACCTGCTTGCGCGCGAGGAACGAACCGCCATCGCGCGTGCCCTCGAACGCCTGTCCGAGCGGGAACGCCAGACGCTGCTCGCACATGAGGTCTCCGGGCAGGACACGCGCTCTCTAGCAGCCGAGCTCGGCACGACCGCCGGTGCCGTCGCCGCCCAGCTGAACCGGACACGCGCCCGGCTGCGGGTGGAGTACCTGCTGGCCCTCGAGCGAACGGAACCGCCCACCGACCGGTGCCGACCCGTCCTGCTGGCGCTTTCCAGCGGCGACCGGCGTCGTCAACGGGAGGTGGATGCGGGCCGTCACCTCCTGGAGTGTGACCCATGTGCTCGGCTGAGCGAACCGCTGATGGGACGCGGTCAACAGCGCGACGACTTGACAAGGATCCCCATCCACAGAGATGGAGACATCGTGGCCGCCCGTCAGGGCGCACGCGACCTAGCGACCCGCCTCCGGTTTTCCCGAACTGATCTGACCGTGATCTCGACCGCTGTGTCAGAGGTGGCACGGAACATCGTGCGCTTCGCCGGCGCCGGGGAGATCGTGGTGGAGTTGCTCGAGGCTCCACGCCGAGGCATACGCGTGACCGCCCGCGACACCGGCCCGGGCATCCCTGACCTGGAGCAGGCGCTCACTGACGGGTACAGCACTTACCACGGCCTTGGCCTCGGCCTGCCGGGCGCCCGTCGACTGATGGACGAGTTTGCCATCGTGTCGGAGGCTGGCCGGGGGACGACGGTGACCATGACAAAATGGCGGCAGGAAGGATGACCATGGACGAGGATTCCACCGTGGCTGAGGACGTCTCCGCGGACTTCCCGACGCTTGACCGCCGGGACGAGGATCAGCTGCTGCCGCAACTCGTGGCGCACCTGCGGGAGCACCGGACGAAATTGCGCCAGGAATGGGCCAGCCGGATCCAAGACGCCCACCTGTTGCACGCGATGACTCCCCAAGAGATGTCCGCGGAGACGACGTCGGTCTACGACAACTATGTCGAGGTGCTCGAGACCGGAAGCGTCGAGGCGCTGCAGCACTACGCCCGCGACTTATCCGAGCGCATCATCCCGCGGGGAGTGGAGACACACGAGGTCGTCGGGATCGTGCTGCTGCTGCGGGACGTGCTGGCGCGGTCCTTGTTCGAGAAGTATCAACGCGACTTTGCCTTGCTCAACAGAGTGCTCGACGCCTATGAGCCGGCCGCGAACCGGATTGCGAACACCGTTGCCGTCAGCTTCGTCGAGGAACGTGAGCGAGTTATTCGTCAGCAACAGGACGCCATCCGGGAGCTGTCAACACCGGTCCTTCCGGTCCGGGAACGACTGCTCATCCTGCCCATCATCGGTGTCCTGGACAGCGAACGAGCCCGTCAACTGACGGAACAGCTACTCACAGGCATCCGAACGCACCGCGCCAAGGTCGTCGTCATCGACATCACGGGAGCCCCAGACGTCGACGAGGCCGTCGCCAACCACCTCGTACAGACAGTCGACGCCTCCCGTCTAATGGGCGCCAGCGTCATCATCACCGGACTGTCTCCGAAGATTGCACAGACTCTGGTGACCATCGGCGTCGACCTGAGCAAGATGAACACCATCGGTGACCTGCAGGGTGGCCTGGAGGAAGCCGAACGGCTTCTCGGGTACAGCGCCACCCGCCAGGACAGTACGGCGGGCTAGTGACCACCGGCCCGGCGCTGGTCTCTATCCTGAGACAGGGCTCATATCTGATCGCGTCGATCCACACTGCTCTCGACGACTCGCAGATGATCCGGTTCCAGCATGACTTGATCGAGCAGATCGGTCGCCATCGGTCTCGTGGCGTCATCATCGACGTCGCTGCGCTCGACGTGGTGGACTCCTTCGGGTCACGCACGCTGCGCAACATTGCCGAGATGGCGCGACTTCGCGGGGCGTTGACCGTCATCGTTGGCATCCAGCCTGACGTGGCGTTTGCGATGGTGGCGCTCGGCATGGGTACCGGCTCGGTCTATACGGCGCTGGACCTCGAGGAGGGCTTGGCATACCTCGACAGTCGGGTGTCCAAGAAGGTGCTCGGTGGCACGGTCATCGACCCGCCCCAATGACCCTTCTGGAGAGCCTGGAGCGCGACTACCGGGCGGCGTTCTTGCGCTATCTGCCCCGTCGCGATGAGGCGGCGCTACACCGTGGGTATGAACTCGGCCGGTCGGCGGTGACCAACGGCCTGAGCATCCTCGACCTCGCCCAGGTGCACCACGACGTGTTCCTGGCGGTGCTGCGTGACACCCCCGGCGAAAACCTCACCGAGGTGGCGAGCTCAGCATCAGAGTTCTTCCTCGAGGTGCTGGCCACCTACGACATGGCGCAGCGCAGCTTTCGTGAAGGAACTTGAGTCTTCCGGTCGACGCGACGCGACGGCACCCCCGACCGACAGGGTTCCGGTCGGGGGTGCCGAAGACAAGGCGCGGGTCGGACCTTCCTCAGTTGTTGTTCGTGAGGGTGATCGGGCCTTGGTCCGTGGTGCAGACGGTTCTTGATTCGCCACTACGGTCTACTGCCGTCCCGAGTACGGCGACCGGGCCAACCTTGACGCCGCAGATGTTGGCTGCGATCTGGGCTGCCACACCGATATCGACTGCGTCAGTGATGGTGATGTCACCAACGGCAACGTTGACTAGACCGTCCTGGATCTGGGTCGCCGCGCTGGCCGGCGCGGCTGCTCCGGAGAGGAAGGCAGCGCCCGCGAACAGGGTGAGGATCGTCTTCCGTGCGTAACCGGTCATTGTGTAGTGCCCTTCTGGTCGATTCCGTGAATCCCAAGTCGCGGGGTGCAACCCGGGGACTTTCACGGATGAAGACCTCCCTCCCACCTCACCATGACGAGCATTGCGACACGGCTCACGCTCGAGCGTGCGCCCGGTATGTCCCCCTCGTGACGCATGGATTGCGCAGGAACATGCCCGAGGGTGGGAGTCGGGGTCTGAAAGAAGATGGTCCATTTCCGCGTCATGCGTCGACATGCGCGTGGTCCGCAAAGAGCGGTGCGGCCTCCGGCCGTTCGCGTGGTCGCAGACGCGGTCGTCCCATGGCCGGTCCCGCCAGGGGACTCTCATTCGACAGATGCTGCGCTCCACCCACGAATGGCCCCCTAGCCCGGATCGTTCAGGGGTCCGCGGCGTGATCGGCGCGTAGAAACACGGAAGTGCCTGCCCAGCAGGGGAAACTTGGGATTGCGACGTCCCCAGTCCTCCAGCTTGGAAGGCACTCCGTAGGTGAAGCGCACTTCGTGGTCTGCGGGCCTGTCCGTCTCCGGTGATGGTGTCGGCGTGGTGGCTCACGCCGGGAGCGTGGCGTTGCGGCTTCTTGCCGACCGGACCGGGTCTGACGACCCAGCTCTCGAAGGCGATGGCTCGGCATCCGTTCGTCCCAGTCCATGACCGCGGGCGGGTGCTGGCCGACGTCGCGGTGATGCTCGCCGATGGTGGTTGAGGCGATCGGCGACATCGACGTGCTGCGCCACCAGGTCGGCGTGCTCGGGCCGGTCGCGTCGCCGCCGACGGTAGCGGACCCTCGATGAGGTCACGCCGGGCAGGTTGAAGAAGATTTAGATCGCGCGGGCCCGGGTCCGCCGTCACGTGTGGACACAGATCGCCGAACGGCACGGTTCCATCCCGGCCAGCAGGGTCGCCGGGACCGACCTCGGCGATGTCGTGGTGCTGGATGTGGACGCCACGATCGTGATCGCCCACTCCGAGAAGGAGCAGGCTTCGCCTACGTTCAAGAAGACCTTCGGGTTCCACCCGCTCGGGGCGTGGTGTGACAACACCGAAGAGTTCCTGGCCGGCATGTTGCGGGCCGGGAAGGCCGGCTCGAACACCGCGGCCGACCACATCAGCGTCCTGGCCGACGCGATCGCGCAGATCCCCGGCAAGCATCGCAAGAAGTTGCTGGTTCGCTCTCTGATGGCGCCGGGGCATCCCACGACCTGCTCGACTGGCTCACCGAACAAGGCCAGGTGCGCGGCAGAAGCGTGGGGTACAGCGTCGGGTTTGCGATCACCGAGAAGCTCCGCGAGGCCATCGGCCTGGTCCCGACGAAGGTCTGGGTCCCGGCCACCGACGCCGACGGTGGCGTCCGCGAGGGCGGCGACGTAGCCGAGCTGACCGGACTCCTGGACCTGAAGACGTGGCCGGCCGGGATGCGGGTCATCGCGCGCCGCGAACGCCCCCACCCCGGCGCGCAACTGTCGCTGTTCGAAGAACGCGGCGGGTGGCGCTACGGAGCCATTGTCACCAACACGAGCACCGGGCAGTTGGCGTTCCTCGAAGCCCGGCATCGTGCTCATGCCCGGGTCGAGGACCGGATCCGGCACGCCAAAGATTCGGGCATGGGTCGGTTCCCGTCCCGTGAGTTCGCCATCAACCAGACCTGGCTGATGCTCACCACGATCGCCACGGACCTGACCGCCTGGACCCGGCTACCTGGCTGCACCGGCGACGCGAACATGCTCGCGGCTTGTGAGCCCAAGGCGTTGCGTTACCGGTTCCTCCACGTCCCCGCTCGTCTGACCCACAGCGCCCGCCGACGGCGGCTCCAGATCCCGCAATCGTGGCCCTGGGCGGCCGCGGTCGTCGCGGTCTTCGCCAACATCGCCGCCATCCCACAACCTGCCTGACCACCCGCCCGCGCACGACCCGAGGAACCCGGAGAACCGCAGCCCGGCAGCGCCAGCCGGCCAACCGTCGTACCCGAATCAACCCAGCGGCCGGCCATCACCATCACGCCGAGCACGTGCCCGGCCGTCCATCCTCATGAATGACCGGGGCTACTGCCCTTGCCCAGGCGAGGTGGACGCGGCCGCAACTGCCTGGTCCACCGGGTCGTCTCCCCCGGCCAGCACGAGGACCTGGCCCACAGTGTGGGGTGACCCGAGCACGCGCTGCAGTACGGCGGCCACATCTTCGCGGGGTACGTCGCTGCGCTCGACGCTCGCGCCAAGCCGGACCAGCCCGGTGCCGGGCTCGTCGGTGAGCCGCCCCGGCCGCACGATCGTCCAGTCCAGGTCGCGCGAGCGCAGATCGTCATCGGCCGCCGCCTTGGCCCGCAGGTAGATCTGGAAGATGTCGTCGGAGTCGGGGTCGGCGTCCTCGACACCCGTCGCCGACACCATGACGTAGCGACGCACACCCGCCCGCTCGGCCGCGTCGGCCAGGAGGATGGCACCGTCACGATCGACCGTCTCCTTGCGTTCGGCACCACTGCCAGGGCCGGCACCGGCGGCGAAAACGACGGCGTCGGCACGGTCGAGCACCGCCGCCACCTCCTCGACGCCTGCGGTCTCCAGGTCGACGACAGCTGCCTGCGCACCCAGCTCCTCCAGCTCGGCGACATGGTCGCGGCTGCGAACGAGGCCGACCGCCTCGTCGCCGGCAGCGGCCAGCCGACGCTCCAACAGCACAGCGATCTGACCATGTCCACCCGCGACGACGACGCGCACGTGGGTTCCCTTCTGTCGATGTACCTGCCAGTCAGTCCCGCCCGGACACCGCCATCTCACCGAGCTCTGACCAGTCATCCTGCGGCAGACTCATGTTGATCACCCGTGGCGTCTCGGCCAGGTGCGGCGGCAGGGTCTGCTGAGCAGTCTTGAAGTGCTCGGACTGGACGTGCTCGACGCCGGCCTCCTCGTCGCGGAAGGCCTCCACCAGGACGTACTCCGTCGGGTCGTCGACACTGCGCGACCAGTCGAACCACAGGCAGCCGGGCTCGGCGCG
>JACCVL010000231.1 GCA_013698185.1 Nocardioidaceae bacterium | reverse complement strand
GACGCGGTCTTCGCCAAGTACTACTTCGACGCCTACGACGCGTGGGCCGCCGACCGTCTGCGCCGGGTGCCGAAGGCCTGGCTCATCGCCTTCGATGCCGCCCGGGACCGGCAGGTCACCGGGTCGGGCAACCTGCTGCTGGGCATGAATGCCCACGTCAACCGCGATCTGCCGTTCGTGCTGGCGGCGATCGGGCTGGTCAAGCCGGACGGCACGAGCCGCAAGCCCGACCACGACAAGGTCAACGTGTTCCTCAACCGGGTGGTGGAGCCGCTGATCGCCGAGGAGGCCCAGCGCTTCGACCCGACCATGGACGACGCCGAGACCCCGTACGGCCTGAGCTACACCGCACTCATGCAGATGCTGGTCGCCTGGCGGGAGACCGCCTGGCGCAACGCGGAGCGACTGGTCAGCGCGCCGGATGCCGCAGCGCGGGCTGCTGTCGCTGACGACATCGAGGCCTACGCGGCCTCGAACGCCCGGGCGTTCGTCACCCAGTACCAGTACGGCCCGCTGAGCAGCAGCGCGCGGCGAGACGCGTACTGCGCGGCCCAACAAGACTGAGCCCCGCCGGCCAGCAGCGGGGACGTCAGCCGGTCGCGTCAGCGTGGCGATTGGGTCTGCGAGGGTCGGTGCGGCACACTGGTGGCAGGTCGCGTCCTTGGGACGCACCGAGGTCGTCTGCCTCGTGCCCCCTGTGGCACGGTCATCCCCGGCGGAGTGCCTGCACCTTCTGACCGCTGCCGAGAGGTTTCGCGCGTGCGGTCGGTGGTGCACCGAGCACCCGCTGTGTGGTGAGCCAGCATCCGCGGCCCCCTGCACCACCCTGACCGTCTTGGAAGGACATCAGTGCCCCACGCTCCCGCCCAACCCATCGGCCACCCCAGCGCTGGCGGCTTCGCCGCGCTCGGCGTGCCGCCGCGACTGCTCGCTGCGCTGACCGCGCAGCACATCACCAGCCCGTTCCCCATCCAGACCGCCACGCTGCCCGACACGTTGGCCGGTCGCGACGTGCTCGGCCGCGGGCGTACCGGCTCGGGGAAGACCCTCGCGTTCGGCCTGCCGCTGGTCGCCCGGCTCACCGAGTCAGGCACCCCGCGCACCGCCAGGCGCCCTCGCGCCCTGGTGTTGGTGCCGACCCGCGAGCTGGCCAACCAGGTGCACGCCACGCTCGAGCCGCTCGCCACCGCCGCCGGCCTGCGCAGCACCGTGGTCTTCGGTGGCGTCGGCCAAAACCCGCAGGTCAGCAAGCTTCGCCAAGGAGTCGATGTGCTCATCGCCTGCCCCGGCCGGCTCGAGGACCTGATCGGCCAGGGGCACTGTGACCTCGGTGCCGTCGAGGTCACCGTGCTCGACGAGGCTGATCATATGGCCGACATGGGCTTTCTCCCCGGCGTCAAGCGGCTGCTGGACCGTACGCCGAAGCGCGGTCAGCGGATGCTGTTCTCGGCCACGCTCGACAACGGCGTGGACGTCATCGTCCGCCGCTACCTCGATGCCCCCGTCACGCACTCCGTGGACAGCGTGACCGCACCGCCGCCGTCGATGACGCACCACGTCCTCGAGGTCGTGCCGACCGACAAGGCTGCCGTGGTGCGCGAGCTGGCTTCGGGACAGGGCCGTTCGCTGCTGTTCACCCGCACCAAGCACGCCGCCAAGAAGCTGGCCCGCCAGCTGTCCGCCGCCGGCATCCCCGCCGTCGACCTGCAGGGCAACCTGGCTCAAAACGCCCGCGAGCGAAACCTGGCTGCCTTCACCGCCGGCGACGTGCGGGTTCTGGTTGCCACTGATATCGCCGCCCGGGGTGTGCACGTGGACGAGATCGAGCTGGTCGTCCACGTCGACCCGCCGACCGAGCACAAGGCCTATCTGCACCGGTCCGGGCGCACCGCTCGCGCCGGCGCCGAGGGAGTCGTGGTCACCGTGATGACCACCGAGCAGCGCCGAGACGTGGCCGACCTCGTACGCCGGGCCCAGATCAAGCCGGTACGGGCCGCAGTCCGGCCAGGGGCGGCCGAGATCGCCGAGCTGGTCGGCGAGCCGGCGCCCGTACGGCACCTGGCCGCGGCCGCGTCGGCACCCAGCACTGCCGGCGGCCGCTCGAGGTCGCCGCACGCCTCGGAGCCGAGCCGACCAGGCGGTGGGCGTCGCAACCGTCCCCGCAACCGCGCTCGCCGGTTGAGCCGTGACGCCCGTTCGACGAACGCGGCCTGAGCAACGCCGCGGCTGGCAGCATGGGGCGCATGCGCAGTGAGACGGTCTCTGTCCGCACCGGTGGCAGTGAGGTCGTCCACGACCTGACGGCCCAGTGCGCGTCGTTCGTCCGCGATGTCGCCGGCTCGCCCGGCGAGGCGGGGGACGGGCTGCTGCACGTGTTCGTGCCGCACGCCACCGCCGGTCTGGCCATCCTCGAGACCGGAGCGGGCAGCGACGCGGATCTGCTCACGACCCTCGGCGCGCTGCTGCCCGCCGACGACCGTTGGCGGCACCGGCACGGCACCCCGGGCCACGGCCGATCACACGTGTTGCCGGCGATCGTGCCGCCGTACGCGAGCGTGCCGGTGCTTGCCGCTCAGCTGGCGCTCGGCACCTGGCAGAGCATCTGCCTGGTCGATCTCAACGTCGACAACGCGGTCCGTACGGTGCGCTTGTCCTGGCTGCCCGGCTGAGCAGCACCCGACTCCGACATCAACCCAGCCGGCGGCCTCAGCCAGCCGCCCGGCGTCCCCGGCGGGCCCGCAGGTAGTCGGCGACCACGTACTCCCCGAGCCGGCCCAGCTCGGGGGTGAAGACGCGTCCGCCGCTGCGGCGGGCGATCGCGTCGACGAACCGGGCCAGGCCCGGGTCCTCGCCGAGCATGAAGATGTTGAGCGAGGCGCCGGCGCGGCTGATCGCGTCCGCCTCGGCGACGGTGGCACGCAGGGTGGCGGCGGTGGTGGGCCAGTTGAACGCGGCCGTCCCGTCGGGCTCGAGGTGTGCGGTGGGCTCGCCGTCGGTCACGACCAGCACCACCGGCTCGGCCGCCGGGTGGCGGCGCAGGTGCCGCCCGGCCAGCGAGAGCGCATGCTGCAGGTTGGTGCCCTGGACGTACTCGGGCTCGACGCCCGCCAGCTCGAGCGGCGTCAACCGTCGGGCCCACCGGTCGAAGCCGATGATCTGCAGTGCGTCACCGCGAAAGCGGGTCCCGACCAGGTGCGCCAACGCCAGGGCGGTCTGCTTCATCGGCCCCCAGCGGTCCTCGGCCACCATCGAGAACGACAGGTCGACGCACAGCGCGACCACCGCCTGGGTGCGCCGCTCCGTCTCCGCGACCGCGAAGTCGTCGACGGCCAGGTGCACCTGGCCCGCGCGTCGCGCTGGGGGTACGACGGCGTCGGACCCGGCGGTGCGAAGCACCGCGTTCCGCACGGTCTGCACGGCGTCGACCGGGCGGTCCGCACCGAACTCCCACGGCAGGGCGGCACCCGTGCGCTCGTCGGCCGCTCCCGCGCGTCGGTCGTCGTGGTCTCCCCGCCCGGCCGCGTCGAGCTGGGCGAAGACCCGCCGGAGCGCGGTCTCGCCGAGTCGGCGCAAGGCCTTGGGTGTCAGCTGCAGTCCGTCGCCCGGGTTCCGTCCGGGGGCCAGGTAGCCCTGCCGCTCCAGCTCACGTTCGAGATCCCGCAACGCGCGCAGGTCCGCGGCGGCCGATGGCGCGAGCTGCCGCTCCAGCGCATCGACGTCGACGTCGTCGAGGCTCGAGCCGGGGTGCTGCTGGCGCAGCTGGCGCTCCAGCGACTCCAGGTCGGCAAGGTCGGCGACCGCACCGACCGCGTCACCGTATCCGAGCGGCTCGTCGCCGGACATCCGTACGGGCGGTCCCTGGCCGAGGCCGGGGCGCAGCGCGGCCAGGTTGTCGCGCAGCTGGGCGAGCTGGCTCTCCAGATCGGGGTCGTCGAGCGCCTCGGTCATCAGCCGCTGCAGCTCGTCGCGCTGGGCGGGGCTCAGCGAGCGCATCATCCGCTCGGCTGCGGCCTGCCGCCGGGCCAGCAAGTCGATCAGGTCATCGGTGTCCCGAGGCCGCTCGGGAAAGAACTCGCCGTGCCGGTCCATGAACTGATCGAACAGCTCCGTGGTCTCCTCGCCCGCCGCATGGGCCGCCAGCAGCTGGTTGAGCTCGGCAACCATGTCGCGCACCCGCTGCATCGCTTCGGGGTCACCGCCCCCCTGCGCGCCGGTGCGGGCGGCCTGGAGCGCCTGGCGCATGCCGGCGAACTGCGCGTCCAGGACCTCATGGCGGAGCAGCTGACGGATCTGGTCGAAGCGGCCCCGCGCCTCGTCACTGGCCCAGTCGTAGTCACGCAGCTCGCTGACGGCGGTGGCGGTGTCGTCGGGCACCGAGCCCAGCTGCATCTGCGCCAAACGGGAGGCCTCGTCGTCTCGCCCGGCCAGCTCCTCACGCTCGGCGGCCAGTGCCTGATCGAGCAGCTGACGGACGTGGTCGAGCGTGCCGGCCAGGTCGCCACGCCGCTGCAGCTCGCGCCGCCGCTTGCGCACCTGGCGGCGTAGCTGGTCGAGTCCCCGCCGGCCGTCGTGGCCGCGGTCGAGCAGCGAGGACAACGCGTCGCGCAGGCTCGAGCCTTCGAGCACGTCGCGGCCGATGTCGTCGACGGCCGCCCGCACGTCGAGCGGGACCGCGAGCGGGTCGTCCCCTCCCCGCCAGGGCCCGTAGCGGTATCGCCGCCCGCGGTCCATCGCCTCAGGCCCCGTAAACGCTGCGGCCGTCGATGGTGTCCTTTGTCAGCCGGCGGGTCAGCCACAGACCTTCCAGCACGAGCTCGACGGCGGCGGCGACCTGGCCGGGAGACACGTTGTCCTCGTCCACCTCGAGCGCGACAAGGACCTGCGACAGCCCCCGTACGGTGCCGAGCTGGCTGAGCAGCTCGGTCGCCGGGGCGAGCAGTCCGGTCTCGACGGTGCTGCCCTCGGCGAAGCGCTCGGTGAAGCCGGTGAGGTCGAGCCCGGCGAGGTGCTCGCGGAAGGTCGCCGCGACCGCTACCCGCAGCAGGTGGTCGAGCACCTCGTCCTCGCGGCCCTCCTCGCCCATCTCGAACTCGACCTTGCCGCGTAGCGACGGCAGGACACCCGGCAGGTCGGCCACCCGGGCCACCGCCGTCTCCTCATCCGTCAACGCGGCCCGGCGCAGCGCCGAGCCGGCGGCGGCCTCGGCGGCGGCGACCGCGAGCCGCGCGGACACCCCTGAGCGCTGGTCGACCGAGGTCGACGAGCGCAGCTCGCGGGCGAGGCGGGCGAGGATCTCCACCACGTGGTGGGGGACGTCGGCCACCAGGCCGGCCTCCTGGGTGACGAGCGCGACCTCGTCGTCCACCTCGAGCGGGTAATGGGTGCGGATCTCCGCGCCGAAGCGGTCCTTGAGCGGGGAGATGATGCGACCGCGGTTGGTGTAGTCCTCAGGGTTGGCCGAGGCGACCACCAGCAGGTCGAGCGGCAGCCGCAGGGTGTAGCCGCGGACCTGGATGTCGCGCTCCTCGAGCACGTTGAACAGCGCCACCTGGATCCGCTCGGCCAGGTCGGGCAGCTCGTTGAGGCCCAACACCCCGCGGTTGGTGCGGGGCATCAACCCGTAGTGCACCGTCTCGGGGTCGCCCAGCGTCCGGCCCTGTGCCACTTTGACGGGGTCGACATCGCCTACCAGGTCACCCACCGACGTGTCCGGCGTCGCCAGCTTCTCGCCGTAGCGCTCGTCGCGGTGCCGCCATCGCACCGGTACGCCGTCCCCGCGCTCGGCGACCAGCGTCTGGCACCGACCGCAGGCCGGTGCGTACGGGTGGTCGTTGACCTCGCAGCCCACGATCGCCGGCGACCACTCGTCGAGCAGGCCGACCACAGTGCGCATCAGCCGGGTCTTGCCCTGCCCGCGTTCCCCGAGCAGGACGACATCGTGGCCGGCGAGCAGGGCGCGCTCCAGCTCCGGGCGCACCGTGTCGTCGAAGCCGACGATGCCGGGAAAGGGGTCCTCCCCGGCACGCAGGGCCGTGAGCAGGTTGGCGCGGATCTCGGCCTTGACGGTGCGGTGCTCGTGGCCGTCGGAGCGCAGCTGTCCCAGCGTGGTCGGTGTGGGTGCCGGTGCGGGAGGTGTCGCACACGAGGGCGGGATCTCCATGCGCCGAGACTACGTCGCGTCACGAGGCCCGGCCGGTCGTGCTCAGGCCGTTGTTGGCTTCCTGGCCGGCGCGTTCGGCTCCCTGACTGCCTCAGCCAAACGGGGGAGTCACCCCTGGTCAGTGACCTCGAGTGATGCGACGATTACGTTCATGCGTGTCCCTCGGAGTATCGCCACGGTCGCGGCAGCGGTCCTCAGCCTCAGCCTCATCGGCGCTGCCGGGCCGGCGCCGGCCGCACCCGCAGACGACGCGGCAGACCAACGGACCCCTCGGCTGCGGGTCTCCACCCTCGTGAGAGGACTGGACATCCCCTGGGACATCGCGTTCCTGCCGGGCGGCTCCATGCTGTACACCCAGCGGGTACGCAAGACGATCCG
>JACCVL010000230.1 GCA_013698185.1 Nocardioidaceae bacterium | reverse complement strand
CCCACCAGCACTCGGCTGGGCCAGCGAACCACCCTGACCCCAGCCCCGCGGGCTCAGCCCTCGCCAAAGACGAACTGCGTCACGGCGGCGATACCGACGACGACGACGAACGTGCGCAGCGCCCAGTCCGGGAGCCGCCGGCCGACGCCGGCGCCGATCTGCCCTCCGATCGTGGCGCCGACGGCGAGGACGGCGGCCGCGGACCAGTTCACGTCGGCAGCCAGCGAGAAGAGCACCGCCGCGACGCCGTTGACGATGGCGGCCAGGACGTTCTTGCTGGCGTTGAGTCGCTGCAACGCGTCGTCGAGACCGAGGCCGAGGACCGCCATGAACAGCACGCCCTGCGCGGCCCCGAAATACCCGCCGTAGACCGATGTCGCGAACACGCCCAGCCACACCGCCCACGACCCCCGGTGACGAGGGGCCTCACCCTCGCGGCGACGTCTCATCCACGCCGACAGCCTCGGCTGCGCCACCACCAGGATGCAGCCGAGCACGATCAGCACCGGGACCACGGCCTCGAAGACCGCTTCGTCGAGCGTCAGGAGCAACACACCGCCGGTCAGTCCGCCCAGTACGGCGGCGGCGCCGAGTCGGACCAATCGGTCCCACTGGCCGTCGAGCTCGCGTCGGTAGCCGACCGCCCCAGACACCGAGCCGGGCACCAGGCCGACCGTGTTCGAGACGTTGGCGACGACCGGGCTGAACCCGAGCGTCAGCAGCGTGGGGAAGCTGACGAGGGAGCCGGACCCCACCACGGTGTTGATCGTCCCTGCGGCGGTTCCGGCGAGCAGCACCGCGACGACCTCCAGCAGGCTCACCCGGTCGGCGCGTTGCCCTCGTCCGAGCCTGCGGGCCGGGGGTCGGCAGGGACCGACTCGGCTGGCGCAGCCTCGGCGACGTCCCCGGCTCGCGTCGCCCCGGCATCAGACCCCGCACCAGGGCCACCGCCCGTGCGTCCGGACTGGGCGGCCTGCTCGGCAGAGGCGATGGCGGCCGCGACCTGCTCGTTCGCCGCCCGCAAGGAGTTCTCGGTCGCAGTGCCGGAGATGTCGGCGGTCTCCTGCCCCATGTCGACCCGCGTGCGCGGACCGCCGGACTCGGCCGGGATGCCCGACATCTGCGACATGGTCGACCCGAGCCCCTTGAGGGCCTCACCGATCTCGCTGGGCACGATCCATACCTTGTTGGCGTCACCCTCGGCGATCTTGGGGAGCATCTGCAGATACTGGTAGGCCAGCAACGACTGGTCCGGCGCCCCGTCGTGGATGGCCTGGAACACCGTCTGAATCGCCTGCCCCTCGCCCTGGGCCCGCAGGATGGAGGACTCTCGCTCAGCCTGGGCCCGCAGGATCAAGGCCTGGCGGTCACCCTCGGCGGTGAGGATCGCCGACTGGCGCTGCCCCTCTGCGGTGAGGATCACTGCCCGCTTGTCGCGGTCGGCGCGCATCTGCTTCTCCATCGAGTCCTTGATCGACGCCGGCGGGTCGATCCCCTTGAGCTCGACCCGGTTCACGCGCAGTCCCCACTTGCCGGTGGCCTCGTCGAGCACTCCGCGCAGCGCCCGGTTGATCTCCTCGCGGCTGGTCAGTGTCTGCTCGAGATCCATGCCGCCGATGATGTTGCGCAGCGTCGTCGTCGTGAGCTGCTCAGTGCCCTGGATGTAGTTGGCGATCTCGTACGTCGCGGCGACCGGGTTGGTGACCTGGAAGTAGATGACGGTGTCGATGGACACCACCAGGTTGTCCTCGGTGATCACCGGCTGCGGCGGGAAGGACACGACCTGCTCGCGCAGGTCGATGGTGTAGCGGACCCGGTCGACGAACGGCGTCACGATGCTGAGCCCCGCGGTGAGAGTGGTGCGGTACTTGCCGAAGCGCTCGACGACTCCCGCCCGGGCCTGCGGGATGATCTTCACCGTCTTGCTCAACCCGATGACGACGAAGAGCACGATGAGCACGAACAAGATGGGGAGTACCAGCTCCATGGTCTGTCCTCTCCTAGCGGTAGCGGGGCGGCTGCTGGCTGGCTAGTCGGTCGGGTGGACGACGGCGGTGGCGCCGTCGATGTCGAAGACCTCGACCTCGGCGCCGGCCTCGATCCGGGTGGAGGGATCGAACACCCGCGCGGACCAGACCTCACCGGCGAGCTTGACCTGGCCGCCATGCTCGTCCACGAGCTCCAGCACGACCGCCTTGCGGCCGACGAGCGCCGAGTGGCCGGTGGTCAGCTCCGGTCCGGAGTGCAGGCGCTTGACCAGCGACGGCCGTACGAGCCAGAGCATTGCCACCGCGACGACGACAGCGACCAGCAGGTCGATCCACGGCGACGGTGACAGCACCGACGAGACGGCGCCCGCACCGGCTCCGGCGGCAAGCATGAGGAGGACGAGGTCGAGGCTGACCAGCTCGGCGAGGCAGAGCGCCACCGTCACCGACGTCCACACCGCCCAGGCGTTGTCCTGTATCCAGTCCACAGGCCGATCCTAGTCCGCCGGTGGCCGGCGGGAGCTCAGCCGCGAGGCGCGCGGGTGCGCCGGCGCGCAGCCCAGCGACCGCCACGCTGCTCGAGCACCAACGGCAGGCCGAACGTGTCCGACAGCGTCGTCTCGGTCAGCGCCGCACCGATCGGACCGGCGGCGACCACGGCGCCGTCCCGCAGCAGCAGCGCATGGGTGAAGCCGGGTGGGATCTCCTCCACGTGGTGTGACACCAGCACCGACGCCGGCGCATCCTCGTCGCCGGCCAGCCTGCTGAGGGTGCTCACGAGGTCCTCCCGGGCAGCCAGGTCGAGGCCGGCACCGGGCTCGTCCAACAGCAGCAGCTCAGGGTCGGTCATCAGCGCGCGAGCCACCTGCACCCGCTTGCGCTCCCCCTCACTCAGCGTGCCGAACGTGCGCTCGGACAGCTGCCCGACGCCGAGCTCGGTCAGCAGCTGGTCAGCGCGCTGGTGGTCGGACTCCTCGTACTCCTCGCGCCAGCGGCCGAGCACCGCGTACGCGGCGGACACGACCACGTCGCGGACCCGCTCCGAGGCGGGGATGCGTTCGCCGAGCGCAGCGCTCATCCAGCCAATCCGCGGCCGCAGCTCGAACACGTCGACCGTCCCGAGCACCTCACCCAGCACGCCGGCGACACCCGAGGTGGGGTGGATCTGCGCGCTCACGACCTGGAGCAGCGTGGTCTTGCCCGCGCCGTTGGGCCCGAGAACCACCCAGCGCTCATCGGCGCGGACCGTCCACGAGACGTCGTCGAGCAGTCGGTTTCCGCCGCGCACGATGGTGACGTCGGCGAGCTCGAGGACGACGCTCATGGGCTCCCTCGGGTCAGGGCCAGGACCGGATCGTGCCTGGGGCGCAGCGAGGCAAACCTACGGCACCTACGCTGAGCGCCGTGACCGGACTGCCCCGCTCCGCGCGCCTCGTGTGCTGGTTCAACGCCTGGCTGCCCGGACACTGCAGTCTCGACGACGCTCGAGACGCCGTGGTCGGCGGCGATGCCGCGCACGAGGTGCTCGGGCTCGACGACGAACCCCTTCCCCTCGTGTTCGCCTTCGCCCGGCTCCGGGACCGTGGGGCCGGCGCGGCGACGTTGTCCTTGCCGGTCCCAGGCGACCCGGTGGGTCTCGCCGGTCCGGCGGAGCTCAACGCGCTGGCCATCGAGGCCGGGGAGGCTGCGGTGGTCAACGGGGCGGGGGTCGCCCTCGTACCGGCCGTGGTCGGCGCCGGAGTCAGCTGGCGAGCCGTCGCAGCGACCGACGTGCGGACGGTCCCCGACCTCGGCGAGGCCGACCGACAGCTGCGGGAGACGCTGCTGGAGACCTCCGCCCGGCTGGCCGACCTCGACGTCGCCCGCTGGCGTCCGGAGGCGGCCGAGGGTCTGCACGCACTCCGCGACATCCGGCCGGCACCCCTCGCCCCCGGCCAGTCGCCCGAGGCTCAGCGCCTGGCCGCGCTCGGGCTGCGTTGCCAGGCGATCGCCGAGCTCGGCCTGGACGACGATGGGGCGGCGGTGTCGGCGTACGAGGCGTCCGAGCGTCGTGACGCGTTGCTGCGGCTGTCGCACAGTGCTCGCCACGCCCTGGTGGCGGCCTGCTCGGCGTCCGGCGGCGTGCAGACGGCCCGGCGATGACGACCGCTCAGCCGACGCTGCTGGTCACGCTCAGCGGCCCCGACCGGCCGGGCGTGACCGCGGAGCTGTTCAGCGCATGTGCGCGGTTCCCCGTCGAGGTCCTCGACATCGAGCAGGTCGTGGTGCGGGGTCGCCTGGTCCTCGGGGTGCTGCTCACGCTGCCCCGTGACCCGGCCGGTCTGCGTGCCGCGCTCGTCTCAGTGGCGACCGAACTGGGGCTCGAGCTCAGCCTCGAGCAAGGACTCGGCGACGCCGCCCGCCGACCGTCGGGACGGGTCCGGGTGACGCTGCTGGGCGCCCCGTTGCGACCGGCCGCGGTCGCCGCGGTGGCCGGCCGGATCGCCGACACCGGCGCCAACATCGACCGGATCCGGCGCATAGCCCGCTATCCGGTGACCGCGGTCGACCTCGACGTCTCCGGGGCCGACACCGCGCGGCTGCGGACGCTGCTGGCCGCGGAGGCCGCCCGGCAGCAGGTCGACATCGCCGTGCAGGCAGCCGGAATCCACCGCTATGCCCAGCGCCTGGTCGTCATGGACGTCGACTCCACGCTGGTGCAGGGGGAGGTCATCGAGCTGCTCGCCGAGCAGGCCGGTTGCCGCGCGCAGGTGGCGGAGGTGACCGCGCGCGCGATGGCGGGCGAGCTCGACTTCGAGGCATCGCTGCGCGAGCGGGTCGCCATGCTGGCCGGCGTCGCGGAGACCGTGCTGGACGAGGTGCACGCTGCGCTGGAGCTGACGCCGGGCGCCCGGACACTGGTACGGACGCTGCGCCGCCTGGGCTATCGCTTCGCGCTGGTCAGCGGCGGATTCACCCACGTGATCGACAAGCTCGCCGCCGACCTGGACATCCACTACACCGCCGCGAACACCCTTGAGGTCGTCGACGGGCGGCTGACTGGCCGGTTGCTCGGCGAGATCGTCGACCGGGCCGGCAAGGCCACCGCCCTGCGCCGGTTCGCCGCCGACGCGGGCATCCCGGTCGCCAACACCATCGCAATCGGCGACGGCGCCAACGACCTCGACATGCTGGCCGCGGCGGGACTCGGCGTCGCCTTCAACGCCAAACCCGTGGTGCGGGCTGCCGCGGACACCGCGGTCACGCTGCCCTACCTGGACACCGTCGCCTACCTGCTGGGCATCAGTCGCGAGGAGATCGAGGCGGCCGACGCCGACGCCGCGGACCCGCCCGTGCTCAGCCCCGGCCGACGGTAAAGGCCCGCAGGTCGCAGCTGTCCGGTGCCAGCTCGGCCCACAAGCCGGCGAAGGTGAGCACCGCGACGGAGGCGGTCGGGAACCCGCGCTGGTCGAGCCGGTCCAGGGCGGCGGGGTCACCGCCGCCGGCCAGTGTGTGGGCCGTGGCGTGCATGGTCGGGTTGTGGCCGACAAGAATCGCCGCGGAAACCTTGTCGTCGAGCCTGGCCAACAGCTGTACGGCGTCGTCCACATCGGCCTCATACAGCTCGTCGCTGACCTGGACGTCGACGGCAACGGGCAGTCTGTTCGCCAGCTGCTCCCAGGTCCCGCGCGTCCGGGCCGCCGACGACACCAGGGCGACGACCCGCCCGGCGCCGGCGGGCTCGCCGAGCGCCGCTGCCACCGCCGCGC
>JACCVL010000210.1 GCA_013698185.1 Nocardioidaceae bacterium | reverse complement strand
GGGAGGAGTCGGTCGACGACCCGCGGTCCTGGAAGAACTCCAGCCAGGCCCGGTCGACCGAGTCCGGGTCACGGCTGTAGCGGTCGTACATCTCCTCGACGAGCCACTCGTTGGTGCCGAAGTCAGTGGGTGGGTTGCCTGGGGTGGACTCAGCCACGGCTGCGATCGCCTCTTCACGACTCGTTCGTTCGGTCTGTCCAGGACAAGGCGGCGCCGACGACCCACCGGCCACCGCGCGACGCATGTCTGTGCCCAGGTTAGACCGTGGAGCAAAAACGCGTGTACGGCCGACATGGCAACCCAGCACATGTGATAGTTCGAGGCAATGTCGTCGACCACACCGCGCGCCTTCGCCACAGCAGCCAACCTCGCGCTGGTGGCCGCGCTGACAACGGCATGCACGGGAGCCGACGAGACCGCCAGTGGAGACGACGCCACCACCGCCACGTCGACCACGTCGACCACGACGGCACCGACCTCGGCGGCGCCGGAGCGCACCACCGACGACCGGGACGCCGCCACCGAGCAGCGGCTGGGCACCAAGCCGGTGGCGGCGCGCACGCGCGTGGTCAAGGTCTTCGGCCGCTGGCCGGCCAAGCCCGACGGGCGGCGGTCCAAGCAGCTGCAGCAGCAGACCGGGCGGGTGGTGAACGCGTGGCTTGACCGCGGTTTCGTGTCACCCGGGTACCCGACGGATAGCTTCGCCGGCGCCTTCGCCGCTTTCACCCCCGGCGCCCGGGCTGATGCCCGCCGCGAGGACTGGCTCACCACCAACGCCGTCCTCGGGCCGCAGCTGCTCGACGCGGTCCCGACGCGACGCAGGGTGCTGGTGCGTGCCATCGCGCCGGCCGGCCGGGCGGTCGGGGCCACGGCCGACCTCAGTTTCGAGCTGCGCGGTCTGCGGCAGTCGGGGCGCCGCACGGAGCTGGCGCTGACCGGCCAGGTGTTCCTGACCCGCATCGACGGGCACTGGCGCATCTTCGGCTACGACCTGCAGCGATCCGTACGGCTCGTCGACCGTGAGAAGGAGGCCAGGTGATGGTCGGCCGCCTCATGCTTGCCGCCATGCTCCTCGTCACCGCCGTGCTGCTGCCGCCGGCCGGCGTCGTCACCACTGCCGAGCTGGTCCGGGTGCAGGGCAGCGGCAGCGTCGACGCGGCGAGTGACGTGGTGTGGATCCTGGCGCTCGGGTCCGACGCCCGACCGGGTGAACAGGTGCTCGGCAGCCGCGCCGACGCCATCCAGCTCGTCGGACTGAACATCCGCACCGGCGCGGCGACCGTCATCGGCATCCCGCGGGACTCCTACGTCGATGTCCCCGGTTACGGTCGCAACAAGATCAACTCAGCGATGCTGTACGGCGGACCGCAGCTGATGGCCCGCGCGGTGGCCGACATGGTCGGGCTCACCCCGGACTACGTCTTCACCACCAGCTTTCTCGGTCTGCAGGCCATGGTGAAGGCCCTCGGTGGGGTGACCGTCTACTCACCGTTCTCCTGGTCGATTCCGGTGGCAACGGTCCGCAGGGGCAACAACACGCTGAACGGGGCGGAGGCGCTGGCCTTCGCGCGGATGCGGCACGAGCTCCCCGGCGGAGACTTCGACCGATCGCGCGACCAGGGCCTGCTGCTCCTCGGCGGGCTGCGCCGAGTCCGGGAGCTGACCGCCGAGCCCGGCACCCTCGAGCGGCTGGTGGCCTCCTTCTTGGCCAACACCGACATCGACCTGCCGGCAGCCGAGCTCTACCGGCTGGCCCGCGCGGTCTTGCAGGTCCAGCCGGCGCGGGTCTCGCGCTGCGTCCTCCCCGGACGGGCGGGCACCGCCGGTGCCGCGAGCGTGGTGTTCCCCGACATCGGCAAGGCCCGGGCGCTGACCCGGCGAGCCAGCGGGGATGCGACGCTGCGCCGCGGCTGCTGAGGGTGCCCCCGGCAGGATTTGAACCTGCGCACACGGCTTCGGAGGCCGATGCTCTATCCCCTGAGCTACGGGGGCTCGGGCGGGCCGAGACTACCGCACATGACTCGCGCGGCAGCCCCGGAGCCCGGCCGCTCGTAGTCTTCGAGGCGTGTCCCCAACCGAGCGCGACGAGCAGGCAGACGGACCCGGTCAGCGCCCGCTCATCCTGGTGGTCGACGACCAGCGCTCGCTGCGCAGCCTGATCCGGGTCAACCTCGAGCTAGAGGGCTTCGCGGTCGCCGAGGCCGTCGACGGGATCGACTGTCTCGACCAGGCCCGGCGCCGCCGACCGGACCTGATCACCTTGGACATCGTGATGCCGCGCCTGGACGGCCTCAGCACTGCCGAGCAGCTGCGTGGCGATCCTCAACTGGCTGACGTCCCCATCGTGATGGTGACCACCAGTGCTCAGCCGCAGGACCTGATGCGCGCTCGCGCCGCAGGGGTCGAGGCCTACCTCGCCAAGCCGTACGACCCCGACGAGCTGGTCGAGATCGTCCGGCGGCTGGTCGTCTCGCTGCGCTGACCGGACCGGGGCGGGCGACATCGCGCGGATACCCTGGCCCGGTGACTCCCGAGCAGCTGTCGCAGCATCTTGTCGACGCCCTGTCCACGCTGGTGGACGAGGGCGCCGTGCGGCTGGTCGACGGCGCACCGCAGCAGGTGCGGGTCGAGCGACCCAAGGTCAGGGAGCACGGCGACTACGCCACCAACATCGCCATGCAGCTGGCCAAGCCGGCCGGACGCCCGCCGCGTGAGATCGCCAGCCTCGTCGCCGACCGGTTGCTGCAGGCGCCCGGCATCGCCGCCGTCGACGTCGCCGGGCCCGGCTTCCTCAACATCCGTGTCGACGCCGCGGCCCAGGGGGTGCTCGCCGGCGAGGTGCTGGCGGCCGGCGCCTCCTACGGCAGCAACGACTCGCTGGCCGGGCAGCGCATCAACGTGGAGTTCATCACGGCCAACCCGACCGGTCCGCTGCACGTGGGACACACCCGCTGGGCAGCGCTGGGTGACGCCCTCGGCCGGCTGTTGTCCGCCTGCGGCGCCGAGGTCGTCCGCGAGTCCTATATCAACGACCGCGGCGCCCAGATGGACAAGTTCGGCGAGTCCCTGCTGGCTGCGGCGCAGGGCCGATCCGTCCCCGACGACGGCTACCACGGCGCGTACGTCATCGAGCTGGGTACGCGGATCGACCGTGAGCATCCCGAGCTCAGAGACCTGCCGGCCGACGAGCAGCTGGTGGCCTACCGCGAAGAGGGTTACCGCCTGCAGCTCGCCGAGCAGCGCCAGGACCTCGAGGACTTCCGGACGCACTTCGACGTGTGGTACTCCGAGCGCACCCTGCACGCGGACGGCCGGGTCAAGCACGGGATCGAAAAGCTGCGGCAGGAGGGGCACGTCTACGAGGCGGACGGTGCGCTGTGGATGCGGACCACCGACTTCGGCGACGACAAGGACCGCGTGCTGATCCGGTCGAACGGCGAGCACACCTACTTCGCCTCCGACACCGCCTACTACGTCGACAAGCGCGAGCGTGGCTTCGACCGCTGTATCTACATGCTCGGCGCCGACCACCACGGCTACGTCCGCCGCCTGCTCGCCATGGCCGCATGCGCCGGCGACGACCCCGACGAGCACATCGAGGTTCTGATCGGCCAGCTGGTCAAGGTGTTGCGGGGCGGCGACGAGCTGCGCCTGTCCAAGCGGGCGGGCACGATCCTCGGACTCCGGGAGCTGGTGGACATCACCGGCGTCGATGCGCTGCGCTACACCCTGTGCCGCTACCCGGCCGACTCGTCGATGACCGTCGACGTGGACGCCGTGACCCGGCAGAGCAGCGACAACCCGGTGTACTACGTGCAGTACGCGCACGCGCGGCTGTCGGCGATCCTTCGGGGCGCGGTCGACCTCGGCATCGCAGCGGGGGAGCGGGCGGACGGCTACGACCCGGCCGTGCTCGACCAGCCCCGTGAGGGCGACCTGCTACGCGCGCTGGCCGAGCTGCCCCGGGTCGTCTCCCAGGCGGCAGCGCGGCGTGAGCCGCACCGGGTGGCGCGTTACCTCGAGGCCACGGCCGCGACGTTCCACCGGTTCTACGACGAGTGCCGGGTCCTGCCCATGGGCGACGAGGAGCCCACCGACGTCCACCGCGCCCGGCTCGCGCTGGTCGCCGCCACCCGGGTGGTGCTCGGCAACGGGCTGGGTCTGCTCGGTGTCTCCGCCCCCGAGCGGATGTGACGGCGTGCGCGCGCACGAGGCCGGTGCTCTGCACGGCCAGACCCACGACCGACCGTCCTGGCTGCGGACTCCTACCGACGTCAACGACCTGGTCCCCGGCCTGTGGGCCGCAACCGTCCGCAAGGGCGACGACGAGCTCGAGGTGGGGGGGCTCGCGACAAGCAGCATCGCGGCGCAGGTCGGGACGCCGGCGTACGTGCTGGACGAGGTGGACTTCCGGGCCCGGGCCCGCGCCTTCAAGACCGCCTTCGCCGACGACGAGACTCCGGCGGACGTCTACTACGCCGGCAAGGCGTTCCTGTGCAGCGCCGTGGTGGGCTGGATCGAGGAGGAGGGACTCGGGCTCGATGTCTGCTCCGGCGGCGAGCTGGCGGTGGCG
>JACCVL010000197.1 GCA_013698185.1 Nocardioidaceae bacterium | reverse complement strand
TCCCTGCGCCGCACGTCAGTGCTGCTCGGCAAGGTCGCCTTCGGTGTGCGGGCCATCGAGACCCAGTGCGAGGTCATCGGTCCGGCCGTGCTCACCGTCAACGACCAGCTCGGCGTGATCGCCGGCGCACTCGACGATCTCGCCCACCTCGCCGATGCGCGTGCGGACGAGGCCGCGGCCACGGTCAGGAGTTCCTGAGCATGGACCAGCTGCACCCTCCCAAGTCGGAGGCGCTGAAGGCGCTGTACTGGCGCAGCGAGATCCTGCAAGTCATGTACTGGCTGCGGGGCGAGGGGCTCGGTGAGGTCGTGGACGCCGCCCTGTTGGAACGTTTCCTCGGCGTCGAGGCGGACGTCGGGGTCGGCTACCTCGACCGACTGGCCGCGGACGGCTACCTTGAGCCCGTCCCCGATGGCTACGTCATGTCGGAGGCCGGCCTGGCCGAGGGCAAGACCGAGTTCGCGCTCAGCTTCTCCGACCTCACCCGCCCGACCCATGGCGAGTGCAGCGCCGACTGCTGGTGCCAGAACTCCGTCGAGGAGGCCATCGCCTGTGCGGCGGAACGTACCCATCGGCCAGCCGGATGAGCGGCGGTCCGCCAGCGGAGATGGCCGCCGGGCTGCCACGCAACTACCTGCGGCCCTGTCTGCTGCT
Source organism: Nocardioidaceae bacterium (assembly GCA_013698185.1). GTDB lineage: Bacteria > Actinomycetota > Actinomycetes > Propionibacteriales > Nocardioidaceae > JACCVL01. The sequence continues at coordinate 1,812 of JACCVL010000197.1, read as the reverse complement.
GCTTCTTGCCGAGGGGACCTCGCACGGCTATGAGCTGCTTGACCAGGTCAGCGCGCTCGGGCTCGACCGGGTCGACCCGGGCGGGCTGTACCGCTGCTTGCGCGTGCTGGACGAGGAGGGGTTGGTCCGCTCGACGTGGGCGCCGTCGATGTCCGGGCCGGCAAGACGCACTTACGAGCTCACCGACGAGGGCCGCGGCTGGCTGCACGTAGTGGCCGGCTCGATGGCGGAGGTGTCGCGCTCCCTGGACACCTACCGACGCCGCTACCAGCGGGTCGCCGAGCAGCACCGCCCGGTGCGGTGAGACTCGCCGTCGCCGGCAAGGGTGGGGCGGGCAAGACGACCATCAGCGCCACCCTTGCCCGCCTCGAGGCCCGATCCGGCCGACCGGTCCTCGCGATCGACGCCGACGCCAACCCCAACCTGTCCGCCGCGCTCGGCGTGCCTCCTGCTGCCACCGAGGGGCGGGGAGTGATCCCCGCCTCCCTGGTGTCCCGCCGCATCGGGGGACCCGGGCTGACCGAGCCCGTCGACGATGTGCTCGACCGCTATGCCGTGGCCGCACCCGACGGCGTACGGCTGCTCGCCATGGGGTCACCGGCGCACGCCGACGAGGGCTGCCTGTGCTCGGCGCATGCCGTGGTGTCGTCCGTGCTGCAGGATCTCTCGTCGGTGGACCGCCTCGTGGTGGTGGACATGGAGGCGTCCCCCGAGCACCTGAGCCGAGGCACGGTGCGGCACGTCGACGCGATATGTCTTGTGGCCGAGCCGTACTACCGCTCGCTGGAGACCGTGCGCCGGATGGCTGCGCTGGTCGACGAGCTGCCGGTGCGCAGCGTGACGGTTGTCGCGAACAAGGTGCGGTCCGCGCGGGACGAGCAGGCGATCAGGGAGTTCTGCGAGCGGCACGAATTCGCCCTCGCCGGCCTGCTCCCATACAGCGACGAGGTGGGGGAAGCCGACCGTGCGCGAGTGCCCCTGGTGGAGTGGCCGGCCGCCGCCGTGGTCGTTGCGGCGGTGGCGGCCCTGGCCGGCGAGCTCGGGCCGCACCGCCCGTGAGACAGCGGCGGACTCGTGATCGAATTGTGTCCTGCGGCTACCACAAACCGGGTGACTGAGGTCGCACACTGAGTGAGCACATGGACCAGGCAGCCATCCGCCGCTGGCCCACCATCGCGATCACTCAGAGAGTACGACTCATGCCCGAGGTCCCAGCGGCTCGATCCAGGCCCCGATCCGTCGGTGTTCTGCTGGGAGGTCTTGTGCTCGCCCTGGCCGCGAGCGCATGCGGCACCGGCGAGAGCCAGCCCACCGCTGCTCGGTCCGGACCGGGGGCCACGGCTGGCTCCGCGGCCGACCGCAGTGTGGCGCGGACCGACGTCGACGGCGATGGTCAGCTGGACGAGGTGTACTACCGGGTGGTCGACGCCGACAGGTCGAAAGTCATCGTGCGTACCAGCACGTCTGAACGGTTGGTCAAGCCGCTGTCGACGACCTTCTGGCCGCGCGGGCAGTGGCACGGGGCCACCCGGCTGGACGGACGAGCCGGGGCCGAGCTGGTCATCGGCACCTGGCAGGGTGCGCACACGCCGATGTTCACCGTCCTGACCTATCGCTTCGGCGACTTGGAAGTCATGGACAACCCGGCCGGGATCTACGGTCGGCTATGGCCCATCGACGCCTTTTACAACGGGTACCTCGGTTGGACGCGCACCGTCGAGGACGGCGAGGTACGGCTGACGTTGCGGTCGGTGCTGCGGACGGGCCAGACGAAGGAGTTCACCGGCGAGGCGGAGCACTTCCGGTGGGCAG
>JACCVL010000179.1 GCA_013698185.1 Nocardioidaceae bacterium | reverse complement strand
GACGGCGTCGAGGACGCCTTCGCCAAGATGCACCGCGGTGAGGTGCTCCGCTCGGTGGTCATGTTCTGAGCGGCCTGCCCAGGGGTCGGCTGGTGGCGGTAGACGCCGCGCGCGGCGTCGCGCTGGTGGCCATGATGGCCGTGCACGTGCTGCCCAGCACAAACCCCGACGGGACGGCCGTGCTCGGCGAGGCACTGGCCCGGGGGCGGGCGTCGGCGGCCTTCGCGGTGCTCGCCGGGGTGGCGTTGAGCCTGGCCCACGGTGGCAGCAGCCCGCTGCGGGGACGAGCGTGGGGCGCGGCCTCAGCGGGGCTCGCCGTGCGGTGCGCCGTGATCGGCGCCCTTGGTCTGCTGCTGGGCGGGCTCGGATCGGGCGTGGCGGTGATCCTCACCTACTACGCCGTGCTGTTCGCCCTGGCTGCGCCGCTGCTCGCGGTGCGCGCCGCCGTGCTCGCCCGGATAGCGGTGGGCTGCGGCCTGCTCGCGCCGGTGCTCTCCCAGCTGCTGCGCCCGGGACTGCCACTCAAAAACGGCCCCAGCCCCAACTGGACCGATCTCGACGATCCCGTCACCCTGCTCACCGAGCTCACCGTGACCGGCTACTACCCGGTGCTCGTCTGGACGACGTACCTGTGCGCCGGCGTCGCCGTCGGCAGGCTCCAGCTGACCTCCCGCCGGGTGGCCGCCGGGGTGCTGGCGACGGGGGCAGTGCTGGCCGTCGGCAGCGTGGCGGCCTCGCGGTGGCTGGTGGCGCGGGGAGTCGACGCCGGTGGGTTGCCCGCCGACGCCGAGATCGCGGCCTTCAGCGGGACCGTGCCGGCCGACTCGTGGTGGTGGCTGGTGGTGGACTCACCGCACAGCGGCACGCCTCTCGACCTCGCCCACACGACCGGTACGGCTCTCGCGCTGCTCGGCGTCCTGCTGGTGCTGGGCCAGCTGTCGCGCCGGTTGCTGGCGCCGTTGGCCTGGGTGGGCAGCATGACGCTGACGCTCTACAGCGCGCACGTGGTCGCCCTGGCCAACGGCTACGGACCCGACGACCCCGAGCAGATCTACGGTCTGCACGTCGCCGCCGCCTTCGTGCTGGCCGCCGCATGGCGGTCCGAGCACGAGCGCGGCCCGCTGGAGCATGCGGTGTCGCAGGCGTCGCGGGGCACCGCTCGGGTCGTGGCACGCGGCGGGGTTGGCTAGCGTGCTGCCATGGCTGGCAACGACGTGGCTCGCATCGACAAGGTGGTCACCTCCGGCACGTTCTCCCTCGACGGCGAGACCTTCGATGTCGACAACAACGTGTGGGTCGTCGGCGACGACCACCAGGTCATCGTCATCGACGCCGCGCACGACGCCGGGGCGATCGTCACAGCAATCGGAGACCGCCAGGTCGTCGCGCTGGTGCTGACCCACGCGCACGACGACCACATCAGCGCCGCCGGCGCGGTCCAGAGCGCCACCGGCGCACCGGCCTGGCTGCACCCCGACGACCGGATGCTGTGGGACGCGCTGTACCCCGCCCCACCGCAGCACGACCTGGTGGACGGCACGACCCTCACCGTCGGCGACATCGAGCTCACGGCGCTGCACACCCCTGGGCACTCGCCGGGCAGCAGCTGCCTGTACGCGCCGTCGCTCGGCGCCGTCTTCAGCGGTGACACGCTGTTCGACGGTGGGCCCGGGGCGACCGGCCGGTCGTACTCGGACCGCCCCACGATCGAGGTCTCGGTCCGCGAGCGGCTGTTCAGCCTGCCGCCGGACACGGTGGTGCACACCGGGCACGGCACCGACACGACTATCGCCGTCGAGTCGGCCCGGTCTTGGTGAGCAAGACCTCGCGCGTGGCGCCGGGCGACACCTCGACCGCCAGCACCGGGCCGACTCCTCGGGCGTAGAACTTGTGCTCGAGCACGAACGGTTCCAGCGGCACCCGGTCGCTGGTCGTCAGGACGTCGCGGTACTTGTGCCCGCGCACCCTGATGTCGTCGCGCACGGTGAGAACCCGGGCGCGGTCCTCGGCCTCGCCGTCGT
>JACCVL010000158.1 GCA_013698185.1 Nocardioidaceae bacterium | reverse complement strand
GTGGGCGCCCTGTGCGGGCTGGCGAGCTGGGGCTGCCTCGCGCTCGGGCTCGACCCGTCGGCGGCAGCACTGGCAGCAGTGACCACCGGCGCGGCGGTCACCCGCGGTCTGCACCTCGACGGGCTGGCAGACACCGCCGACGGGCTGGGCTCGGGCTTCGACCGCGAGCGCGCCCTGACGGTGATGCGCCGCGGCGACGTCGGCCCCGTCGGGGTCGTCAGCCTGGTCCTGGTGTTGATCGGCCAGGTCGTGCTGGGTGCCCAGGTCGTGGCCGAGGTCGGCGGCTGGGCCGTCAGTGCTGCCTGGGCCGCCTCTCGCAGCGTGCTCCCCGTCCTCTGCGTGCCGGGGTGGGGTTCCGCGCGCCCGGGCGGGCTGGGGGCCACGGTGCTGGGGGCCGTACCCGTCCGGGCGGCGGTGCTGGTGGTGGGGCTCAGCACACTGGCGGCACTGGGTGCCGGGGGTCTGGCCGGTGCCGGGGTGCTCGGGGTGTACGCCGTGCCGGCGGCTGTGCTCGGCGGCCTCGCTGTCGCCGGCCAGTCTCGTCGGCGCCTTGGCGGGCTGACCGGTGACGTCCTGGGCGCGGCCGTGGAGGTGGGGGTGCTCGCCGCCCTGGCCGGGCTCGCCATCGCCGCCTGAGCCTGCTCAGCCCCCGACGCCCGGCGCGAACTTCGGGATCCGCACCAGCACCTTCGTGCCCGCGTCGACCGCCGTCTCCACCACCAGCCCGTACTCGTCGCCGAACACGCTGCGCAGCCGCTCATCGACGTTGCCCAGCCCGACCGAGTCTGCCCCGGCGTCGCCGGCGAGGACCCGGCGCATGCGCTCGGGGTCCTCGCCGACACCGTCGTCCTCGATGGTGATGAGCGCGTCGGTCCGGTCGTCCTCGGCGGTGATGGTCACGTGCCCGACGCCGGCCTTGTGCTCGAGCCCGTGCCGGATGGCGTTCTCGACCAGCGGCTGAACCGACAGGAACGGCAGGCGTACGGGCAGCACCTCGGGCGCGACCCGCAGCGTGACCACCAGCCGGTCACCGAAGCGGGCCTGCTCGAGCACGAGATACCGCTCGATCGCCCGCAGCTCCTCGGCCAGCGTGGTGAACTCTCCCTGCCGGCGGAAGGAGTAGCGGGTGTAGTCGGCGAACTCCACCAGCAGCGCGCGGGCCCGCTCGGGGTCGGTTCGGACGAACGACGCGATCGCCGTGAGGGAGTTGTAGACGAAGTGCGGTGAGATCTGCGCCCGCAGCGCGCGCACCTCGGCCTCTATCAACGCGGTGCGCGACTTGTCCAGCTCGGCGAGCTCCAGCTGGCCCGAAACCCAGCGCGCGACCTCGGTGGTCGCCCGCACCAGGCTCGCCGACGAGATGTCGGTGAGCACCACCAGCGTCCCCACCACCCGGTCCTCGACGATCAGTGGGGCGATCACGCTGCCGCGCAGCTCACACCGTCCGCGCGAACAGCCCACCTCGCTGTCACCGTGAGCATGCGTACGACCGGATGCGAGGGTCGAGTGCGCCAGCTGCACCAGCTCGTCGGCGTGGTGCGCACCGCCACCGTCCCAGGCGAGCACGCGCTGGTCGTCGGTGAGCGCCACGGCCGGGGTGCCCAGCAGAGCGCGCAGGTGGCGGATCGCCCGCTCGGCGCTCGCGGCGGTCAGACCGGCTCGAAGTGGCGGTGACGCGAGCGAGGCGGTGTGCAACGTGGCGAACGTGGCGCGGTCGGCGGGAGTGCCGAGGTCGCGCCGGTGCCGGCGGCGGGCCAGGACGCCCAGCCCGGCCAGCAGGGCGACCACCAGCACCGCGAGGAGGACGCCGCGCCAGTCGCCCACCGCCGCGGACCTGTCAGTCCTCGATGCGCACGGCGCGAAGACAGTGCGTCACGTACGGCAGCTGCAGTCCGAGCACATCACCGCGCTGCTCGTCGTAGAGCTCCCCGACTCGGGCCAGCACGTCTCGGCGGTCGGCGTCGTCGAGCACGGCGATGTGCGACCGGGACCGCACCAGGTCGAGCAGCTGGCCGCGGTTGACCGACTGGTAGAGCCGGAAGCGTTGCCACTGCACGGGACCGAACTGCCTGTCCAGGCCGAGCCGGCCGCTCGGGTCCGGGAGTGCACTGTCGGAGCCGATGATCGCGCCGAGTCGGCGTACCCAGGGGACGGACTCGTCGCGCAGATTCCACACCATCGACAACACCCCCCCGGACCTCAACACTCGCGCGAGCTCGGGAACGGCGCGCTCGTCGTCGAACCAGTGGAACGCCTGCCCGATCGTGATCGAGTCCACGACCGCCCGGCGCAACGGAATCTGCTCGGCCGTGCCGGCCAGCGATTGCAGCCGGGGGCTTGAGGACCGTTGACGCAGGTGCCGCAGCATCGGCAGCAGAGGGTCGACGGCGACCACCACATGACCGGCGGCCAGCAGCAGCCTGGTCAGGGCACCGGTCCCAGCCCCCAGGTCGAGCACGCGGCGCGGCGCGCCACCCACCATGAATCGGACGGCGCCGTCGGGGTACGACGGGCGGGCCCGGTCATAGGCCTCCGCCACGGCACCGAACGACCGGCCCTGCCTGATCCGCTGCCAATCGTCCATCGCGGCTGCAGGCTAGCAACGCGGGCTGCAGAATCGGCCGGTACGCCTGGTTAGGCTGCTTCGGTGCTTGCCGACCCGCTGATGGTACTGGCGGCTCACGAGGGCGTGCCAACAGCGATGTCAGCCGCCCGCGACGCCGTGGATGCGCTGCTGCGCGACCGTGGACTGCGCCGAAGCGGCCCCGCCGACACCATCGAGTCGCTGCTGCGGGGGGCGGCTGCCAATGCGCTGCTCGAGGGCAGCAGCTGTTCTCTCGACGACCTGCGCTCCGGTCACGTCGACGGGCCCGCTGCAGCCGCCATGCGGGTGTCGGCCGAGCTGGTCGGCCTGCTGCCGACCTGGCAGCGCAGCCCGCTGCAGGCGCTGGCCCGGCTGCATGCGTTGGCTGCCGACCCGGGCGAGGACAGTCGCGGGCGCCCGTCCTCACCGGCCGGTGCGCAGCGGCTGCTCGAGGTGGGCGGGCTGCTGCAACGGGGCACGGAAGCGCCTGCGATGGTGCTGGCCGCCGTCGTGCATGCCGAGATCGCCACCATCGCCGCCTTCGGTTCACGGGATGGGTTGGTCGCCCGTGCCGCCGAGCGGCTGGTGCTGCTCGATCTCGGCGTCGACCCGCCCTCGGTGACCGTCCCCGAGGCGGGTCACGCGCGCTCGCCGCAGGCGTACGCCGCCGCGCTGGCCGGCTACCGCGACGGCGGGCAGGCCGGGGTGGTCAGATGGCTGCTGGCTGCCGCCGACGCCTATGCCTTCGGCGTGCAGCGCGCCCCGATCGCTTCCTGACGGTGGTGCTCGTGCGAACGGCGCCACCGCACGGATGGCGCCGTTCGTTGGCACAGAGCGTGGCTACCAGGCGTGCTGTCGTCATCGTCGCCCCGGGGTGTCCCGTGGCGACTGCCCTGAAGGAAGGGTGATCGCCGCGTGGGTACCTGTGCACCGTGCCGGTCTGGAGTTGTCTGTCCAGTTCTACGCCTGTCAGCGGCTGAGCGGAAGGGGTCGTCGGCGTGTCCAGCTCGATAGCGCCGACGGCTGCCTGCGGCGGTGGGCCCTGATCCCGAGCGTGACGGCGATCCCGGTCGCCGTCACCCCGGCCAGCGCCAGCCACGTGGGCCGTGATCGCAACCCGACCCTGGCGCGCAGCTCGACCGGGCTGTCGAAGCGCAGCACCGGCCAGCCACGCTCGGCCGCGATGCGACGCAGCGCCTTGTCGGGGTTGACCGCGTGCGGGTGGCCGACGGCTGCCAGCATCGGCAGGTCGGTCTCGGAGTCGGAGTAGGCGTACGACGCGGCGAGGTCGTAGCCGTGTCGCTCCGCGAGCTCGCGCATCGCGTCCGCCTTGTGCGGGCCGAAGGCGTAGAAACCGATCTCGCCGGTGTAGCGGCCGTCCTCGACGGTCATCCGGGTGGCGACCACGTGGTCGACGCCGAGCATCTCGCCGATCGGCTCCACGACCTCCGACCCCGAGGTGGACACGATGATCACGTCGCGACCGGCAGCTCGGTGCTGCTCGATCAGCCCGACCGCCTCGTCGTAGACGAGGGGGTCGACGATGGTGTGCAGGGTCTCGGCGACGATGTCGCGCACGGTCTGCACGTCCCAGCCGGCGGACAGTGCGGACAGGTACGCCCGCATCCGCTCCATCTGGTCGTGGTCGATGCCGGAGCGGCCGAAGACGAACTGTGCGTACGCGCTGCGCAGCGCCGATCGGCGGGAGATGAGCCCGCCCTCGAAGAATGCGCGGCTGAAGGCCAGCGTGCTCGACCGAGCGATGATCGTCTTGTCGAGGTCGAAGAACGCTGCCGGTTTGCCCGCGGGGGGCCAAGGGCTCACATCGTCCACACGTTCGACTCTAATGCCAGCGACCGACGGGCAACCGCCGTCCACAGCGCCAGACTGCGTGCCTCGGCTGTCCACAACGAGCCCGGGCGCCGGTCCCGGAGCTGTCGCTCGGCCACCAGGCTGTCGTCATGAGGAGGCAGACCGCGCCGCCGTTGCCGCCGCCGGCGAGTGCGCTGGTGGTGAGCAACAACCAGCGCCTCGTCGACGAGCTACGCCGGCTGGCTGCCATCACGGGCTGCGTCCCGCTGGTCGTGGGGGAGGCCCTTGCCGTCCGGCCGGCCTGGGCCACCGCACCCGTGGTGCTGGTCGGGGACGACATGGCGGGTGCGCTGAGCGATCTGCGGCTGCCCCGTCGTCACGTGGTGGTGCTGGTGACACCGAGCGACCCGGAGCCCGCCAGCTGGCGACGTGCGGTGGAGGTCGGAGCACAGGAGGTGGCTTCGCTCCGCGGCGACCAGGAGCGACTGGTCGAGGTGCTGGGGGCGGGTCACCCCGGGGGACGGGCCGGTGGTGGCCCCGGCGGGGGCACGGTGGTCGCGGTGACCGGCGCCTGCGGCGGCGCAGGAGCCTCGGTGTTCGCCGCCGCGCTGGCGGCGACAGCCCAGGGCGGCGGCCAGCCCAGCGTGCTGGTCGACGTCGACCCCTGGGGTGGCGGCGCCGACCTGCTCGTCGGCGGGGAGAACGTGCCCGGTCTGCGCTGGCCCGACCTGGCAGCCACCAGCGGGCGGATCAGCGCGGCCTCGCTGCGTGAGGTGCTGCCGGTGGTTGACGACCTCGCGGTCCTGTCGTGGGGACGGGCCGAGCCGGTGCCGGTCTCCGCCGCCTCGATGCACACCGTCCTGACCGCCGCGCGGCACGGACACCGGCTGGTCGTGGCCGACGTGGGACGCCGCGACGACGAGGCCACCGTCGAGGCGCTGGCACTGGCCACCAGCACGGTGCTGGTGGTGCCGGCGCACGTACGCGCGGTCGCGGCCGCTCGTACCCGGCTGGGCGTCCTGCGGCGGGCCGCCGTCGACGTGCGGCTGGTCGTCTGCGGATCAGCATCCGGCCGCCTCGACGCAGACGAGGTGTCGGCCGCGCTGGAGCTGCAGCTCGTCGCGTCGATGCGCCCAGAGCGCCGGCTCGACGACTGGCTCGACCAGGGTCTCGGGCCGATCCGCAGGGTCCGCGGCCCGTTGGCGCGCGCCTGTGCCGCGACCCTGGCTGCGCTGACACCGCAGCCGAGCGCGACATGAGCGCTCCCGACGCGGTCCTGCTCGAACACGTGCGCACCGCCCTGGCCAGCCGCGGCGCCTCGGTCGACGCCATGCAGGTGGCCTCGGTCCTGCGCGACGACGGCAAGGTCGTGGGCGACGAGACGCTGCTGGCCCTGGTCGATGCCCTCGACCGTGAGTCGGCGGGCGCCGGGCCGCTGGAGGCGCTGCTGCGCGAGCCGGACGTCACCGACGTGCTGGTCAACGGGCACGAGCAGGTGTTCGTCGACCGGGGCAACGGGCTGGAGCGCACGGCGGTCAACTTCGCCGACGACACCGCCGTCCGCCGGCTTGCCCAGCGGCTCGCGGCCAGTGGCGGGCGACGACTCGACGACGCCAGCCCGTTCGTCGACGTGCGGCTGCGGGACGGTACGCGGCTCCATGCCGCCCTCGCGCCGCTGGCCCGGCCCGGCACCTTGTTGAGCCTGCGGGTGCCCGCGCGTCGGGTGTTCAGCCTCGAGGAGCTCGTGGACCGTCAGCTGATGTCCGCTAGCGGTGCGCGGGTGCTCGCCGATCTGATGGCCTCGCGCACCGCCTTCCTCGTCACCGGTGGCACCGGATCAGGCAAGACCACCCTGCTCGCCGCGCTGCTGTCGATGGTGCCGGCCCGTGAGCGGATCCTGCTGGTCGAGGACTCCGCTGAGCTGCACCCGGACCACCCCCACGTCGTCGCCCTGGAGGCACGGCCCGCCAACGTCGAGGGTGCCGGCACCATCACCTTGCGTGACCTGGTCCGCCACGCGTTGCGGATGCGTCCGGACCGCCTGGTCCTCGGCGAGGCCCGCGGCGCCGAGGTCGTCGACCTGCTCGCCGCGCTCAACACCGGCCACGAGGGGGGATGCAGCACCGTGCACGCCAACTCCGTCGCCGACGTGCCGGCCAGGCTCGAGGCGCTCGCCTCGACCGCCGGTCTCGACCGGCAGGCCGTCCACGCGCAGGTGCTGGCTGGATTGCGCGTCATCGTGCACCTGCATCGGGGCCGCGACGGCCGACGCAGGCTTGCTCAGGTGGGTGTGCTGTCCGCGGTTGACGGTGGCTTGGGCTGCCTGCCTGCGCTCGAGGTCAGCGCCGACGGTCGGCTGGTGTCCGGGTCGGCAGTGGGCGAGCTGGAGCGGCTCCTGTATGGGTCGACGGGGTGATCGGTGTGCTGCGCGTCGGCCAACTGGTGGCATTCGGACTGCTGGTGTCGGTGCTGCTGAGCGCAGCGGCACTCGACTGGCTGCTGGCCCGGCGTTCTCCCGTCCGCCGCGTCGAAGCCCTCACCCTCCGCCGCGTTTACGTGGCGCGCGGACCCTTTACGTGGCGCCGGCCGCCCGTAAAGGGTCACTCCGCCACGTTGACGTGGCTGGGGACAGCGCGCCCGTTGGCGAGGGTTGCGGTGGCGCTTGGCGCCGCACTGGCGGTGCTGGTCGTGGTGGGTGGCTCGAGCACGTCCGCACCCGACGGCGCCGTCGTCAGCCCCGTAGTCGTTCCGCTGGTGCTTGCCGCTTGTCTGATGGGGACCACCGGTGCCTGGCTCACGTCCTGCGGCCGGTCGCGCAGGCAGCTGGCGCAGACCCGCGCCCAGGTCGTGGAGGCCTGCGAGGCGCTGGCGTCGGGGCTGCGGGCTGGACTTCCACCCGAGCGACTGTTGAGCGGTACGGCCGACGACCTGCCGTTGCTGGTCCCCGCCGCAACGGCGGCGAAGCTGGGGGCTGACGTGGGCACCGCACTGCGCTCAGCGGCCACGAGGCCCGGCGCGGATCGGCTGGCCATGCTGGCCTCGGCGTGGGACGTTGCCCGCCGCTCCGGTGCCGGGCTGGCCGACGTGGTCTCCAGGATCGCTGTGATGGTGCGGGCCGACGCCGGGCGGCAACGCCAGATCGAGGCCGCCCTCGGTGGCGCCAGGTCGACGGCGCGGTTGTTCGCGGTGCTCCCGGTGCTGGGACTCGCACTCGGAGCGGGGATGGACGCCGACCCCCTCGGAGTACTCACCCGGTCCGCTGTCGGGGCGTGGTGCCTGTGCCTCGGCACCGCGCTGGCCTGTCTGGGGCTCGTGTGGGTGGAGCGACTGGCCGCGGGCGCCCAGCGGTGAGCCAGCGATGACCACTGCGGCACGCCGTCTCGGGGCGCCGGGCGACGGTCACGAACGATACCGAGGCCGATCCTGGCACGCCTGGGCGTCGACCTCGGGGGCTCGTGGGATGGTCGCCGCGCTGATCGGCGCCCAGGTCGCCGTCACGGTCCGCGGGGGTCTGGGGGCCGCCCTCGGCGGCGCGACGGCGTTGCTGCTGTACCGGTGGCTCGCACGGCTGGAGCCTGCCGCCGTCCGCAACCGGCGCCGCCGCATGCGCGCCGACCTCCCGCTCGCCGTTGACCTGTTGGTGCTGGCGCTGCGGGCCGGACGCCCGGTCGGGTCGGCCGTCGCGGTCGTGGCC
>JACCVL010000144.1 GCA_013698185.1 Nocardioidaceae bacterium | reverse complement strand
ACGTGAAGTACTTCAGCAGCGGCACCACGTCGCGGTCGTCGGAGTTCAGCCAGAACTGGTGGAAGGCGTACGGCGACATCATCTCGCGGTCCAGCCACAACGCCCCGGCCTCGGTCTTGCCGTACTTCGTGCCGTCCGCCCTCGTCACCAGCGGGGTCGCGAGCGCGTGCACGTGGGCGCCGGTCACCCGGCGTACGAGCTCGACGCCGCTCGTGATGTTGCCCCACTGGTCGCTGCCACCGGTCTGCAAGCGGCAGCCGTGCCGGCGAAAGAGCTCGAGGTAGTCCATCGACTGCAGCAGGACATAGCTGAACTCGGTGTAGCTGATGCCCTCGTCGAGCCGCGAGCGCACCACGTCACGACCGAGCATCCGGTTCACCGGGAAGTGCTTGCCCACGTCACGCAGGTAGTCCAAGACCGGCAGCGCGCCGGTCCAGTCCAGGTTGTTGACGATGGTCGCGGCGCAGTCGCCGTCGAGGTCCACGTAGCGCGACACCTGGGTGCGGATGCGGTCCACCCAACCGGCGACCACGTCGGGGCTGTTGAGGGTCCGCTCGCCGGCCTCCTTGGGGTCGCCGATGAGCCCGGTCGCCCCGCCCACCAGCACCAGCGGGCGGTGACCTGCCTGCTGAAGCCGCCGAGCCGTCCTCAGCTGCACGAGGTTGCCGAAATGCAGGCTCGGCGCCGTCGGATCGAAGCCGATGTAGTAGGTGACCGGTCCGGCGGACAGCTCGGCACGCAGGTCGTCGCGGTCAGTCGTGTGTGCGATCAGCCCGCGGGCGTCGAGGTCGTCCAGGACGTGGGTGGTCATGCCAGCAGTCTCTCGTACGTCACGAGGCGGACGCCGGAGCCCTCGGGCTGCGCCGGTACGCCGACACGGTGGGGTCGTCGCGGATCCAGAAGCGCCACGGCACGTCCGCGGCACGCGAGACACCGACCCGCGGCCCGCTGTCCACCCGATGCGAGGCGGCGTCACCGCCCGGGGCTGGCAGCAGACGCAGTGGGGATCGCGGGCACAACAGGTCGACGCCGCTGTGGCCGCCGTGGACGCCGAGTGCCTGGGTCAGCCGCCCGGGTCCGCGTGCCAGCTCGGCAGAACGCTTGGCGGCCGGGCGCCGGGCGGACGCGGCGCGAAGGCCGCTGACCACCTCCCCGGCGCGCAGCAGCACCGCAGCCCCCTCGCCGGCGGTGCCCGTCACGACGTTCAGGCACCAGTGAATGCCATAGCTGCGATAGACGTAGGCGATGCCAGCGGCGCCGAACATCACCGTGTTACCGGCGGTGCGGCCTCGCCAGGCGTGCGAGGCAGGATCGTGCTGGCCGCCGTAGGCCTCGACCTCGCTCAGCCGGAGCACAACCCCGTCGAGCGCGAGTAGGCGCCCGAGCAGCGCGACCGCCGCCTGCTCGACCGGCAACGACAGCGCGGCGAGCGCCGCGCGGTCACGGGTCAACGCTGTTGCCGGCCCGGCGCAGATCGGCCGCCCGGGCAGTGAGCTCGTCGAGCTGCTCGGCCACCCGCCGGGGGGCGGTGCCGCCGCGCCCGTCGCGCGAAGCGATCGACCCCTGGACCGTGAGCACCTGTCGTACGTCGGCGGTGAGCTGCGGGGACACCGCCGTCAGCTCGGCCTCCGACAGCTCGTCGAGCTCGAGGCCAAGCTCCTCGCAGCGGCGTACGCATGCGCCAGCGGCCTCGTGCGCATCGCGGAACGGGAGGCCCTGACGCACCAGCCATTCGGCGACGTCGGTAGCCAGCGCGAACCCCTGCGGTGCGAGCTCGGCGAGCCGGTCGGTGTCGAAGCGCAAGGTGGCGACCATGCCCGTGAAGGCCGGCAGCAGCACCCGGAGCGTGTCGACCCCGTCGAAGACCGGCTCCTTGTCCTCCTGGAGATCCCGGTTGTAGGCCAGCGGCAACGCCTTCAGAGTGGTCATGATCCCGGTGAGATGGCCGACGAGGCGACCCGACTTGCCGCGCGCCAGCTCGGCGATGTCGGGGTTCTTCTTCTGCGGCATCAGACTCGAGCCGGTCGACCACGAGTCGTGCAGCCGCACGAAGCCGAACTCGCGGGTCGCCCACACCACCACCTCCTCGGCGAGACGAGACACGTCGACACCGGCCATGGCGAGCACGAACGCGAACTCGGCCACGAAGTCGCGGGACGCGGTGCCGTCGAGGGAGTTGGCGCTGGAGGTGACGAAGCCGAGGTCGTGAGCGACGGCCTCGGGGTCGAGACCGAGTGATGAGCCCGCCAGCGCGCCGGAGCCGTACGGGGACTCCGCGGCCACCCGACGGTCCCAGTCGTGCAGCCGCTCGACGTCGCGCAGCAGCGGCCATGCGTGCGCCAGCAGGTGGTGCGACAGCAGCACCGGCTGAGCGTGCTGCAGGTGCGTACGCCCGGGCATCGGGACGCCGAAATGTTCACGCGCCTGACCGGCCAGCACGTCGACGAGGTCGAGCAGCAGGCCACCCACGACCCGCGCCTCGTCGCGCAGGTACAGGCGAAAGAGCGTGGCGACCTGGTCGTTGCGCGAGCGCCCGGCGCGCAGCCTGCCCCCCAGCACGGGCCCGAGCCGGTCGACCAGCGCCCGCTCCAGGGCGGTGTGCACGTCCTCGTCGTCGGGTGTGGGGCCGAACTCGCCGGTGGCGATCTCCGCGGCGAGGTCGTCGATCCCGGCGATCAACCGCGCCAGGTCATCGTCGGCCAGCAGCCCGGCCCGGTGCAGCGCCCGGGCGTGGGCACGCGACCCGGCCAGGTCGTACGGAGCCAGCCGCCAGTCGAAGTGCGTCGAGCGCGACAGCGCCTGCAGCTCCGGCGACGGGCCGCTGCTGAACCGTCCGCCCCACAGCGCCGGCGCGGGAACACGGGTCCGGTCAGCCGCCATGGGTCGATTCTGGCGCAAGGCGGTGGTCGCGCGTCGCGGCCAGTCGGCTCGGCAGCCCCCACAGGTCGACGAACCCCTTGGCCAGCGACTGGTCGAAGCTATCGCCCTCGTCGTAGGTGGCGAGGCCGAAGTCGTACAGGCTGGCCTCGGAGCGGCGTCCGGTGACCACCGCACGGCCCCCGTGCAGGACCAGCCGGATGTCGCCACTGACGTGGTTCTGCGCGGAGTCGATGAAGGTCTCAAGCGAGCGCTTGAGCGGCGAGAACCACAAGCCGTCGTAGGCGAGCTCGCCCCACCGCTGGTCGACGGTCTTCTTGAAGCGGGCCAGGTCGCGCTCGACGGTGACGTTCTCGAGCTCCTGGTGGGCGGTGATGAGCGCGAGCGCGCCGGGAGCCTCGTACACCTCGCGACTCTTGATACCGACCAGCCGGTCCTCGACCAGGTCGAGCCGACCCACGCCGTGCGCGCCGGCCCGCGCGTTCAGCTGCTCGATGGCCTGCAGCATGCTCACCGGCTCGCCGTCGAGGGCGACCGGCACGCCGTCGGCGAAGGAGATGATCACCGTGTCGGGATCCCTGGGCACGCTTGGGTCGCAGGTGTAGTCGTAGACGTCCTCGATCGGTGCGTTCCAGATGTCTTCGAGGAAGCCGGTCTCGACCGCACGGCCCCACACGTTCTGGTCGATGGAGTAGGGCGACTTCTTGGTCACGTCGATCGGCAGGTCGCGCTCCTCGGCGTAGGAGATCGCCTTCTCGCGGGTCCAGGCGTAGTCGCGCACCGGGGCGATGACCGACAGCTCGGGGGCGAGCGCGCCGACACCGACCTCGAAGCGCACCTGGTCGTTGCCCTTGCCGGTGCATCCGTGGCTGACGGTGTCGGCGCCGTGGTAGCGCGCGGCCTCGACCAGGTGCTTGACGATCAACGGGCGCGACAACGCCGACACCAGCGGGTAGCGGTCCATGTAGAGCGCGTTGGCCCGCAGGGCCGGCAGGCAGTAGTCGTCGGCGAACTCGTCCCGGGCATTGACGACGACGGCCTCGACGGCGCCGCAGGCCAGGGCACGCTTGCGGACGACTTCGAGGTCCTCACCGCCCTGCCCGAGGTCGAGGGCGACCGCGACGACCTCGCGGCCGGTGGCCTCGGCCAGCCAGCCGATGGCGACGGAGGTGTCCAGCCCGCCGGAGTAGGCGAGGACGACGCGTTGGGTCACGAGATCTCCTGTACGTGGTGGTTGGAGTCGGGGTCGGTCTGCTGGGCGCCCTGCTCGGCGAGGACCAGCAACTGTGCGGCGACGTCGGGTCCGCCGCCCGAATCGCGGGTGATCAGCAGCACGGTGTCATCGCCGGCGATCGTGCCGAGGACGTGGCTCAAGTCGGCATGGTCGATCGCGGAGGCGAAGAACTGCGCGGCGCCGGGTGGTGTCCGGAGGACGACGAGGTTGGCGCTGGCCTCCGCGCTGACCAGCAGCTCGCCGGCCAGACGCGCGAGCCGGGCTTGGCTGGTGGCGGAGTCCTTCCCGGGCGCCGGGCGCCGGTCGCCGCCCTCGCCGGGCACGGCGTAGACCAGGGCGCCGGTGGCGTCGCGCACCCGTACGGCGTCCAGCTCAAGCAGGTCGCGCGACAGGGTGGTCTGGGTCACGGGCACGCCCGCCTCGGCCAACAGGCCGGCCAGGTCGCCCTGTGAGCGGACGTCGTGGCGGCTCAGCACGTCGACGATGAGACGCTGGCGGGCCGGCTTGGTGTGCGGGATGCTCGCGCGCGGGGTCATGACGGCCCCTGGCGATCGGCCAGCAACCAGCTCAGCAGCGCCTTCTGCGCGTGCAGACGGTTCTCGGCCTCGTCCCACACGACGCTGTGCGGTCCGTCGATGACCGAGCCGGCGATCTCTGCGCCCCGGTAGGCCGGCAGGCAGTGCAGCACCACCACGTCAGGCGCGGCGAGCCCCGCCGCGTGCTCGTCGAGCCCGAACGGTACGAACGGGGCGGCGCGGGCGACCGACTCGTCCTCCTGGCCCATCGACACCCAGGTGTCGGTGGCGAGCACGTCGGCTGCGTCGCACGCCTCCTCGGGGTCGTCGGTGACGAGCACCGAGCCACCGGTGGCCGCCGCGATGGCCTCGGCGGCGGCAAGCACGCCAGCATCGGGCGCGTAGGCCGCCGGGGAGCCGATGCGGACGTGCATGCCGGCGGTCGCACCGCCGAGCAGGTAGGAGTGGGCCATGTTGTTGGCGCCGTCGCCGAGGTAGCTCAACGTGCGCCCGGCGAGGCTGCCCCGGTGCTCGCGAACCGTGAGCAGGTCGGCGAGGACCTGGCACGGGTGGAAGCTGTCGGTGAGCGCGTTGACCACCGGGACCCCGGCGTGGGCGGCCATCTCGTCGACGCGCTCCTGACCGAACGTGCGCCACACCACCGCGGCCGCCTGCCGGCCGAGCACCCGGGCGGTGTCGGCGATCGACTCGCGCACCCCGATGCTGGCCAGCCGGGAGTCCAGGACCATCGGGTGCCCACCGAGCTCGGCGATGCCGATGCTGAACGACAACTGCGTGCGCAGGGTCGGCTTGTCGAACAGCACCGCCACCGTCTGGGGTCCGGCGAGCGGACGGTGGCCGTGCCGGTCGGCCTTCATGGCGACGGCGAGGTCGAGGATGTCGGCCTGCTCGGCGGGCGTGACGTCGTCGTCGCGCAGGAAGTGGCGCAGCCCGGCGGTCGTCACGGGGACTCCTGCTTACGCGCGGCGACGGCGGTGTCGAGGATCGTCGGTAGCGCGTCGATCCAGGTGTCGAGCTGGGCCGCCTCGATGATCAGCGGCGGCGCCGTACGCAGCACCGCGGGGGTGCAGTCGTTGACGACGAAGCCGGCGTCGAGGGCGGCCCACGAGGCCGCCCCGGCAACCTCGTGGGTCAGCGCCGTCGCGGTGAGCAGCCCGCGCCCGCGCACGTCGGCGATGGCCGGGTGACCGAGCTGGCGCAGGCCGGTGGCCAGGTGGTCACCGACCGTGGACACGTGCTTCAGCAGACCCTCGTCCTCGATCGTCGAGACGACGGCCAGCGCCGCCGCCGTCGCCAGCGGGTTGCCGCCGAACGTGGTGCCGTGGTGCCCGGGCTGCAACAGGTCCGCGGCGCCGTCGAGGCCGATGCAGGCACCGATCGGCACCCCGCCGCCGAGCCCCTTGGCGAGGGTCACCAGGTCCGGGCGTACCGGCTCGTGCTGATGAGCGAACCACTGCCCCGTGCGGCCGACGCCGGTCTGCACCTCGTCGAGCCACAGCAGCGCGCCGTGCCGCTCGGTGATGGCGCGGGCGGCTCCCAGGTAACCCTCGGGCGCGAGGACGATGCCAGCCTCACCCTGGATCGGCTCGAGCACGACCGCGGCGGTCGTGTCGTCGACGGCACGCTCCAGTGCCGCCACATCTCCGTACACGACGAAGTCGACGTCGCCCGGAAGCGGTTCGAACGGGGCCCGGTAGGCGGCCTTGGAGGTGAGCGCCAACGCGCCCATGGTCCGGCCGTGGAAGGATCCCTCGGCCGCGACCAGCCGGGTCCGTCCGGTGCGGCGGGTGAGCTTCAGGGCCGCCTCGTTGGCCTCGGTGCCGGAGTTGGTGAAGAACACCTTGCCGGGGCCGCCGAGCAGGCCGACCAGCCGTTCGGCGAGCTCGACCTGCGGCCTGCTGGCGAAGAAGTTGGACACGTGCGCGAGGGTCGCCACCTGGGTGGCGACCGCCTCCACCACAGCGGGGTGGGCGTGGCCGAGCGCGTTGACGGCGATGCCACCGAGCAGGTCGAGGTAGCGGCGACCCCGTTCGTCCCAGACATGGCAGCCCTGGCCGCGCACGAGCACCCGGCGTGGCGGGCCGAAGGTGTTCATCACGGCTGCGGCGTGCCGCGCGGTCAGCGTGCTCACTGGGCCGCTCCCCTGTCGGTCGGGTCGGTGTCGTGCGGCTCGTCGGGCAGCACCATGGTGCCGATCCCCTCGTCGGTGAAGATCTCGAGCAGGACCGCGTGCGGCACCCGTCCGTCGAGCACGTGCGCCCTCGGCACCCCGCCGCGCACCGCACGCAGGCAGGCGCCCATCTTGGGGATCATCCCGGTCGCGAGCTCCGGCAGCAGCCGGCCCAGCTCGGCGGCCCGGATCTGGCTGATGACCCCGTCGCTGGCCGGCCAGTCGGCGTACAGCCCGTCGACGTCGGTGAGCACGACGAGCTTGTCGGCACCGAGCGCCACCGCCAGGCTGGCGGCGGCGGTGTCGGCATTGACGTTGTGCACCTGCCCGTCGACGTCGGGCGCCACGCTGGACACCACCGGGATGCGGCCGGCGTCGATGAGGTCGCACACCGACGCGGCCCGCACGTCGACAACGTCGCCGACCAGCCCGATGTCGACGACCTCGCCGTCGACAAGGGCGCCGGTGCGGGCGGCGGTGAACAGCCCCGCGTCCTCGCCGCTCAGACCGACGGCCAGCGGACCGTGCTGGTTGAGCAACCCGACCAGCTCGCGCCCGACCTGACCGACCAGCACCATCCGGACGACGTCCATCGCCTCCGGTGTGGTGACTCGCAACCCGCCGCGGAACTGCGAGTCGATGCCGAGCCGGCCGAGCATGGCCGAGATCTGCGGGCCGCCGCCGTGCACGACCACCGGGCGCGGGCCGGCGTAGCGCAGGAAGACGATGTCGCGGGCAAACGCCTCGCGCAGGGTCTGGTCGCTCATCGCGTGACCGCCGTACTTGACCACGACGATGCTGCCGTGCAGCTGCTCGAGCCACGGCAGCGCCTCGGCCAGGGTGGCAGCCTTGGCGATGGCCTTGTGCCGGTCGCGGGTGTCGGTGCCGCTCATGTGGAGTACGCCGAGTTCTCGTGCACGTAGGCGTGGGTCAGGTCGTTGGTCCAGACCGTTGCGGTTGCGTCACCAGCCTTGAGGTCGATGACGAGCTCGACCGTGCGGCCACTGAGGTCGACGGCCGCGGGTGGCTCGCCCGGGGTGCTCGCCCGGCACACCTGGACGCCGTTGAGGCAGACGTCGAGGTTTAGGGGGTCGAAGGAAGCCGCCGTCGTCCCCACCGAGGCCAGTACCCGGCCCCAGTTGGGGTCGCGGCCGAAGACGGCGGCCTTGAACAGGTTGCTGCGCGCGACCGCTCGCCCCACCTCGACGGCGTCGTCCTCGCTCGCGGCGCCACGCACCTCCACGGCGATCTCGTGCTCGGCGCCCTCGGCGTCGGCGAGCAGCTGCTGGGCCAGGTCGTGGCACACGGCGTGCACGGCGGCGGCGAAGTCGTCGTACGGCGGTGCCGTCTGCGATGCACCGTTGGCCAGCAGCAGCACCTGGTCGTTGGTCGACATGCAGCCGTCGGAGTCGAGCCGGTCGAAGGTGGTGCGGGTCGCCTCGCGCAACGCCTGGTCACAGGTCGCTGCCTCGACATCGGCATCGGTCGTGATCACGACCAGCATGGTTGCGAGCGCTGGTGCGAGCATGCCCGCACCCTTGGCCATGCCCCCGACGGTGAAGCCGTCACCGCGAACCGTCGACTGCTTGGGCACGCTGTCGGTGGTCATGATGGCGGTCGCCGCCTGGTTGCCGTCGGCACCGAGGGCGGCGACGGCGTGCCTGGCGCCGGCGAGCATCGCGGTGTGGTCGTGCAGCTGGCCGATCAGCCCGGTACTGCACACCTGGACGTCGATGGCGCCGATGCCGAGCTCGGCCGCGACCGTCTCCGCGGTCGCATGCGTGAGCTGGAAGCCCGCGGGTCCGGTGTAGCAGTTGGCTCCCCCGGCGTTCAGGACCACGGCCCGGGCGACGCCGTCGGACAGGGCCTGACGGCTCCACCGGACCGGGTGGGCCACGCAGCGGTTCGAGGTGAACACCGCTGCGGCCGCCGAGCCGGGGCCGTCGTTGACGACCAGCGCCACGTCCGGCCCAGCACCGCTGCGCAGGCCCGCCGCAACCCCCGAGGAGCGGAAGCCGGCGGCCGCGGTGACGCTCATGGGGCGATCCCGACGGTCGTGAGCCCGGCCGTCTCGGGCAGCCCGAGGGCGAGGTTGGCGCACTGCACCGCCGCGCCGCCGGTGCCCTTGGTGAGGTTGTCGACCGCACCGACCGTGACCAGCCGCCGGGTCCGCGGGTCCACGGTAACCTGCAGGTGCACGGCGTTGGACCCCAGCACCGACTGGGTCTGCGGCCAGCGCCCCTCGGCCAGCAGGTGCACGAACGGCTCGTCGGCGTAGGCCTTCTCGTACAGCGCTCGCACGTCCCCAGCCTCCATGCCCGGCTGCAGGCGCGCGGTGCAGGTGGCGAGGATGCCGCGCGCCATCGGCGCCAGCACGGGCGTGAACGACACCCGCACGCCGTTGCCGCCCAGGTTCTGCTCGATCTCGGGCGTGTGCCGGTGCACGCCGCCCACCCCGTACGCGGTCGCCGAGCCGATCACCTCCGCGCCCATCAGATGTGTTCGTGCCGCGCGGCCGGCACCGGACAGGCCCGAGACGGCCACGACACCGAGATCGGAGCTGTCGACGACTCCGCCAGCCACCGCCGGCAGCAGCGCGAGCGTCGCCACCGTCGGGTAGCAGCCGGGCACGGCCACCCGGCGTGCGTGGGCCAGCGCCTGGCGCTGGCCGGGCAGCTCGGGCAGCCCGTACGGCCAGCTGCCGGCGTACGGACCGCCGTAGAAGGTCTGCCAGGCATCCGCACCGGTGAGCCGGAAGTCGGCGCCGCAGTCGATGACCAGAACCTCGGCGGGCAGCTCGGCGGCGAGCTGGGCCGACTGACCGTGCGGGAGCGCGAGGACCACCGCGTCGTGGCCGGCCACTTTGTCGGCGTCGGTGGGCTCGAGGACGCGCTCGGCCAGCGGGACCAGGTGCGGATGGTGCGAGCCGACGGTGCTGCCGGCGCTGTCGCCGGCAGTCAGCACGCCGACCCGAAGGGTCGGGTGGCCGAGCAGCAGCCGCAGGACCTCTCCCCCGGCGTACCCGCTGGCTCCGGCAACCGCCACGCGCATCACTGGCCTCCCTGCTCCACGCCCCGAGTCTGCATGAGTATGCGGACCCATGCAAGCCCGACCGCCGCGCCCGTCCGACCCATCCGAGTTGTCACCGTCACACCGGCTTCTAACGCTGCCCAGCGGTGACAACTCCGGCGGGCTGTCGGACCAGGCGGCTAGCGTCGGTTCATGGACACCCACCGCCTGACCCCGGACCGGTACGTCAGCCTCTTGCGCAGCGAGTCGACACGATTCGGCGCGCTGCTGAGCCGGGCCGAGCCGACGGCTCCGGTGCCGAGCTGCCCCGACTGGGACGCTGCGGACCTGCTGTGGCACCTGACCGAGGTGCAGTGGTTCTGGGCCTCCATCGCCGGTGAGCGGTTGCGGGACCCGTCCGGCCTGGGTGAGCGGCGTCCCGCCCGGCCGCCGGCCTACGCCGACCTGCTGACCCAGTTTGCCCAGACGACCGCGACGCTGGCCGACGCCTTGGCCGACGCCGACGACGCGGAGCCCGCCTACACCTGGCTGCCCGGCGAGCAGACGGTCGGGTTCATCCGCCGGCGCCAGGCCCACGAGGTGTTGATCCACCGTGTCGACGCC
>JACCVL010000114.1 GCA_013698185.1 Nocardioidaceae bacterium | reverse complement strand
GGTGGACGTCCAGTGACCCCGAGAGCCAGCCGCCGATGAGAGCCGTGGCCCTGTCACCCGACCAGCGCGCCCAGGCACTGGCAGACATGGCGGCAGACGAGCTCGACGTGCTCGTCATCGGTGGCGGTGTCGTGGGCTCTGGCGCGGCGCTCGACGCGGTCACGCGGGGCCTCCGGGTCGGGCTGGTCGAGGCCCGCGACCTCGCCTCGGGCACCTCCAGCCGCTCCAGCAAGCTGATCCACGGGGGTCTTCGCTATCTGGAGATGCTCGACTTCGGCCTGGTCGCCGAGGCCCTCACCGAGCGGGGCCTGCTCCTCCAGCGGCTGGCTCCACACCTGGTCCGCCCGGTGCCGTTCCTGTACCCCCTACGCGGGCGCGGCTGGGAGCGCTTGTACGCCGGGTCCGGCATCCTGCTGTACGACACGATGGCGCTGCTGGCCGGGCGCGGCCGGGGCGTCCCGCACCACCGGCACCTGACCCGTCGGGGAGCCCGGACCATCGCCCCGGCGCTGCGCAAGGACGCGCTCGTCGGTGCGCTGCAGTACTACGACGCTCAGGTCGACGACGCCCGGCACACCATGTTCATCGCCCGCACCGCCGCCGCGTACGGCGCGTCGATCGCCCCGCGGGCCCGCGTCACGGCGCTGCTGCGTGAGGGCGAACGGGTCAGCGGCGCGGTGGTCCACGACCTCGAGAGCGGTTCCGAGCTGCGCATCCGCGCCCGGCAGACCGTCAACGCCACTGGGGTGTGGACCGACGAGACCCAGGCGCTGGCCGGCGAGCGGGGCCTGTTCCAGGTGCGGGCCAGCAAAGGCATTCACCTGGTGGTCCCGCGCGACCGCATCCGCTCGGACTCCGGGCTGATCCTGCGGACCGAGACCTCGGTGCTGTTCGTGATCCCGTGGGGCCGGCACTGGATCATCGGCACCACCGACACAGACTGGGCCCTGGACAACGCCCACCCCGCGGCCAGCCGCTCCGACATCGACTACTTGCTCAAGCACATCAACGCCGTCCTCGAGACCCCGCTGACCCACGAAGACGTCGAAGGTGTCTACGCCGGGCTGCGACCGTTGCTGTACGGGGAGTCCGCGGCGACCTCCAAGCTGTCGCGCGAGCACGCCGTGGGACATCCCGCGCCGGGGCTGGTGGTGGTCGCCGGCGGCAAGTACACGACGTACCGGGTGATGGCCAGGGACGCCGTCGACGAAGCCGTGCACGGTCTGGCCATCGACCTCGAGCGCACGGTGCCGGGCTCGGTGACCGCCGACGTCCCGATGCTTGGCGCCGAGGGCTGGGACGCGCTGTGGAACCAGCGCCACCTGCTGGCCCGCCGGGCCGGTCTGCACCCGGTGCGGGTCGAGCACCTGCTGGGCCGCTACGGGTCGCTGGTCTACGAGCTGCTGGACCTCATCGGCGCGGACCCGTCCCTCGGCCAGCCGCTGACAGGTGCCGAGGACTACTTGCGCGCCGAGGTCGTTTACGCCGCCTCGCACGAGGGGGCGCGCCACCTCGACGACGTGCTGACGCGGCGGACCCGGATCTCGATCGAGACGTTCGACCGCGGCATCGGCTCATGCGAGGAGGCCGCCGGGCTGATGGGTGGGGTGCTCGGCTGGAGCCGCGAACAGGTGGCCGTCGAGGTCGAGCACTATCGCCAGCGGGTGGCCGCCGAGCGCGAGAGCCAGCAGATGCCTGACGACGAGACCGCCGATGCCGCCCGGCTGGGGGCGCCCGACGTGGTGCCGCTGAGCTGACCGGCGCCGGTCACGGACGCCACTGCCGCTCGTACTCGGGGTGGTCGGCATAGCTCACGGCGAGATGGCGCAGCACCCGCTCGACGAAGTACATCTCACCGACGGTCTGGTCACGCGGCAGGTTTCCGGGACCATGCGGTTCGAGGGTGAACAGCTCCGCGACCTGATCCGGCTCGATCTCCATGCTGTTCTTCACGAGCTGGCGTTTGGCTTCGCAGGCCACCAGGACGCGGGCCGGGCTGTGCCGGGCTGCGTGCCGGGCCCGCGCGGTCCTCGGCGCGGTGGTTCGCTCGGAGCCAGCGCTCTGTTCGTCCCAGGCACGGCGGGCCAACGCCTCGTCCTCGTCGATCCGGTCGAGGAGAAACTCGGCAAGGCTGCGGCCGGCGCTGTCGGTGGCGAGCATGCGTCAGACCATAGGGCCTCCGGTGTTATTCGTCCGCAATGTCCACGTGTTTAACCAGGCGCTCGGCGCCTTCGCTCAAGAAGGGACGCAACTCACACCTGCGTGGCGCCCGATTGGTAGGTGCAGCAGGCCGCGAGGGTTACGGTGAAAGGGCCACTTCAACCAAGGAGTTACCTGATGTTGTCAATCGTCGGGGCCATCGCAGCGATGGCCTTGATCAGTAGCACCTCGCAAGCGATGGATCGCAAACAGCGGGTGAGCCCACCGGCCCCCGCTCTTGGCGCCGACCGGCCTACCTCGCCCACCGGGGTCTGGTCCCTGGTGGAGCGCCAGCTCGGTTTCTACGGCCCCTTCGAGAGCCGGGCCGGTCACTAGCCACCCGCGGTGAGCCGGTGCCCCTGACGGGGGCACCGGCTC
>JACCVL010000082.1 GCA_013698185.1 Nocardioidaceae bacterium | reverse complement strand
TCGAGATGTTCGTCGGTGTCGGTGCCAGCCGGGTCCGCGACCTGTTCGAGCAGGCCAAGGAGAACGCCCCCGCGATCGTCTTCATCGACGAGATCGACGCCGTCGGCAGGCACCGCGGCGCGGGCCTCGGTGGTGGTCACGACGAGCGCGAGCAGACGCTGAACCAGCTGCTCGTCGAGATGGACGGCTTCGACGTCCGCGGTGGCGTCATCCTCATCGCTGCCACCAACCGGCCCGACGTCCTCGACCCGGCGTTGCTGCGACCCGGCCGCTTCGACCGCCAGATCGGGGTGGAGAGCCCCGACTTCGCCGGGCGCAAGAAGATCCTCGAGGTGCACGGCCGGGGCAAGCCGATCGGCCCCGGCGTCGACCTGGAGTCGGTCGCTCGCCGTACGCCGGGCTTCACAGGCGCCGACCTGGCCAACGTCCTCAACGAGGCTGCGCTGCTGACCGCACGGATGAACCTCAAGCAGATCGACGACAAGGTGCTCGACGAGGCGATCGACCGGGTCATCGCCGGCCCGCAGAAGCACAGCCGGCTGATGAGCGACCAGGAGAAGAAGATCACCGCCTACCACGAGGGCGGCCATGCGCTGGTCGCGGCGGCGCTGCCGGGCAGCGACCCGGTCCGCAAGATCACGATTCTGCCGCGCGGGCGAGCCCTCGGCTACACCATGGTGCTGCCGGACGACGACAAGTACTCCACCACCCGCAGCGAGATGCTGGACCGGCTCGCCTACATGCTGGGCGGACGCGCGGCGGAGGAGCTGGTCTTCCACGACCCCACCACGGGTGCGGCCAACGACATCGAGAAGGCGACGTTGCTGGCGCGAGCCATGGTCACCGAGTACGGCATGACCGAGCGGCTCGGTGCGATCAAGTTCGGCGAGGGCCACAGCGAGCCGTTCGTCGGCCGGGACATCGGTCACAGCCGCAACTACTCCGAGCAGATCGCCGCGATGGTCGATGAGGAGGTCAGGAAGCTCATCACCGAGGCGCACCAGGAGGCCTTCGACATCCTTGCCGACAACCGCGACGTGCTCGACGTGCTGGTGCTCGCGCTCTTCGAGAAGGAGACGCTCGACCAGCGTGAGATCGCGGCGATCTTCGAGGACCTGCGTCGTCGCTCGGGTCGACCGCCCTGGACCGGTTCCCCCGAGCGCGTACCGTCGAACAAGCCGCCGGTCGGCGTGCCCGGGTCCAACGGAACGCACCCGGCGGACGAGGGCTCGATCGTGCTGGCGCCCGGCGACGGCGGCGACATGCGCCACGGCGGTGAAGGATCGGGCTCTGCTCCGGTCCCGCCTAACCCTGGTGCCGGACTCTGACCGTGGTCGACCCGATCACGCTGCCCTCCGAGGCACACGACGGGGCGCACACCAGCGCACTGGGGGGCCACTCGTATGACCACGCGCGTGCCGCTGCCGCGGTCCGCGAGCTGCTCATCGCGATCGGCGAGGACCCTGAACGCGACGGCCTGCGGGAGACTCCCGACCGGGTCGCCCGCGCCTGGCACGAGCTGACCGCAGGACTTCGCCAGCGGGGCGAGGACGTGTTGAGCACGACCTTCGACCTGGGTCACGACGAGTTCGTCCTGGTCAAGGATCTCGAGCTGTGGTCCGTCTGCGAGCACCACCTGGTGCCGTTCACCGGGGTGGCGCACGTCGGTTATATCCCCGGGACCGACGGGCGCATCACCGGGCTGTCCAAGCTGGCGCGCCTCGTCGACGTCTACGCCCGGCGGCTGCAGGTGCAGGAACGCATCACGACCCAGGTGGCCGACGAGCTCATCCGGCTACTGCAGCCGCGTGGTGCCATCGTCGTCGTCGAGGCCGAGCACCTGTGCATGACGATGCGGGGTGTGCGCAAACCCGGCGCCCGCACGGTGACCAGCGCCGTTCGCGGCCAGCTGCGCGACCCAGCGACCCGGGCCGAAGCCATGAGCCTGATCCTGCGCTGAGCCGGCCGCCTGAGCCGTCGGCAGACCGCTAGGTTTGCCGACGTGAACTCGGCACCCGTCCGCAGCGTGTCGGGCCTGCCCGCGCCTGGCCGGTGCCTCGTCATGGGGGTGGTCAACGTGACGCCGGACTCCTTCTCCGACGGCGGCCGGTGGTTGCGCCCGGAGGACGCGGTGGCACACGGGCTCGCTCTGCTCGCTGACGGGGCCGACCTGCTCGACGTCGGCGGTGAGTCGACGCGGCCGGGCGCCGCACGCATCGACGAGGCCGAAGAGCTCGCCCGGGTGGTCCCGGTGGTCCGCGAGCTGGCGTCGAGCGGTGCGACGGTGTCGGTCGACACCATGCGCCCGCGGGTGGCGCGGGCCGCAGTCGACTCCGGCGCCAAGGCGGTGAACGACGTGTCGGGCGGGTTGGCCGACTCGGGCATGCTGGCGTTCGTGGCAGAGGCGCAGGTGCCGTACGTGCTGATGCACTGGCGGCGGCACTCCGCCGACATGCAGGCCTGGGTCAACTACGGTGATGTGGTCCGCGACGTGCGGGCCGAGCTGAGCCTGCGCCTCGACGCCGCCGTTGCGGCCGGGATCGCCCCGGAGCGGGTGGTGATAGACCCCGGGCTCGGCTTCGCCAAGACCCCCGAGCACAACTGGCAGTTGGTCGCCCGGCTCACCGAGCTGCACGGGCTGGGCCACCCCCTGCTCGTGGGCGCCAGCCGCAAGCGCTTTCTTGGCCGGCTGCTCGCGGACGGTCAGGGGGTCGAGCGGGATGTCCTCGAGCGCGATGACGCGACTGTCGCCACGACGGTGCTGGCCGCTCTCGCCGGTGCGTGGTGTGTCCGGGTGCACGAGGCGCGGGGCAGTGCGGACGCGGTACGGGTGGTCGCCCGGGCGGCGGCCGGATGACCATGCCGAGCCAGGGGCCGACGCAGGACCGCGTCACGATCATCGGCTTGCGGGCCTATGGCCGGCACGGCGTGTTCGAGCACGAGCGCCGAGTCGGCCAGGAGTTCGTCGTCGACGTCGAGCTGTTCTGCGACCTGAGACCGGCAGCCGACAGCGACGACCTGTCGCTTACTGTGGACTACGGGGAGTTGGCCCAGCGGGTGCACGACGCAGTGGCGTCGGACCCGGTGGACCTGATCGAAACCGTTGCGCAACGCATCGCAAGCCTGTGTCTGTCCGAGCAGCCAGTACGGCGGGTGCGGGTGACCGTGCACAAGCCGCAAGCGCCCGTACCGGTGCAGGTGACCGACATCGCCGTCACGATAGAGCGGAGCCGTCCGTGACCGAGACTCCCAACCCGTACATCGTCGACGCCGACACGATGACCGGCGAGATGCGTCCCATCCGCCGTGTTGTCGTCTGCCTCGGCTCCAACCTGGGTGAACGCCAACAGAATCTGCAAGGTGGTCTGTCGGCGTTGCTGGACACCCCGGGGATCACCATCTCCGACGTCTCCCCGGTGTACGAGTCCGCCCCGGTCGGGGGACCCGAGGGGGCCGGAGACTTCCTCAACGTGGTGGTGAGCGCGGACACCACCTTGTCGCCGCACACGCTGCTGGACCGGTGCCTGGCGATCGAGGACGCCTTCGGGCGGGAACGCACCGAGCGCAACGCCCCCCGCACCCTGGACCTCGACCTCATCGTCGTCGGGGACCAGAAGATCGAGGACGACGACCTGGTGCTGCCACACCCGCGTGCCCACGAGCGGCTGTTTGTCCTGCAGCCGTGGCACGACGTGGACCCGGAGGCGTACCTGCCTGGTCACGGCTGGGTCGTGGACCTGCTCGCCGACCTCGCCGAGGGGACCGACCCGCAGCGGGCCACCCGACGCGACGATCGTGCCGTCACCATCGACTGAGCCCGGCCGCATGCGGCCGACCACCGCGGTCTCCCTTGCGGTCACCGCCCTGATCGGTGCGTTGCTGGGTGGCCTGGTGCCCGCGGGGTTCGAGCTCGCCGGTGCCATCACGCCGACCGTGGCGTGGTCCGGGGTGGTCACGCTGGCGTTTCTGGCGATCCTGCTGCTTACCCTCGCCGCCAGCACGTGGCGCACGCTGCACCGGCGCCGGCTCACCGTGGACCCACAACGAGCGGTGGGCCTGCTGCTGCTCGGCAGGGCCTCGGCTCTGGCCGGTTCGCTGGTCGCCGCCGGGTACCTCGCCTTTGCGCTGACCTTTCTCGGGTCGGCGGACGCGGCGCTGCCCCGTGAGCGGTTGGTGCGCGGGTTGCTGGCTGCGCTCGCCGCCGGCGCCGTGCTGATCGGCGGGTTACTGCTCGAGCGTGCCTGCCGGGTGCCGGAGGCAGACCTGGACGAGTGAACGAGCACCCCGTCTCCGCCTCACCTGTCGATGTCCCCGGTGACAAAGAACATCGACGCGAGCACCGCGACCAGGTCGTCGACTCGGGCGCCGGTCACCATCGCCGGCAGCGCCGAGACGGTGCCGAACGAGGCGGTGCGCAGCTTGAGTCGCCAAGGGGTCTTCTCCCCGCGCGAGACCAGGTAGTAGCCGTTGACGCCGATCGGGCTCTCGACCCAGCCGTACGCCGAGCCCTCCGGGGCCTTGAGGATCTTGGGCAGCCGGACGCCGACCGGACCCGGATCCATCTCGCGGAGCCGCGCAATGCACGCGGTCGCCAGCCGGAGCGCCACCGCGGTCTGCTCGTGCAGCAGCTCCAGCCGGGAGTAGGCGTCGCCGTCGGTCCGGGTCGGCACCTGCAACACCCCCGCCGCGGCCAGCTCGGGGTAGGCGAGGTAGGGGTCATCGCGCCGTAGGTCGAGGTCCAGACCCGCAGCCCGGGCTGCGGCACCGGTGACGCCGTGTGCGAGCGCGGTGTCGCGGTCGAGGACGCCGACCCCCTGGGTGCGGGAGCGCAGGGTCGCGTCGACCAGTAGGGCCGGCCCGGTGTGGCCGAGTCGGCCCTGCACCCGACGCACTGCCGATGCGGCCCGATCCAGCCAGCCGTCAGGCAGGTCGTCGAGCAGCCCGCCGACGCGGGTGATCATCAGGTGCACCCGGCCACCGGCGGCCTCCTCGATCACGTCCTGCAGAGTCTCGCGCTCGGCGAACAGCGGCAGCGGGTCCACCGCTCCGGTCAGCTCGCGCGGCAGTCCGCCGAGGAAGGCAAGCCCGGCCAGCGCGCGGGTCAGCTCGGCGAGCAAGGTGCGCGTCCATACCGCCCGCAGCGGCACCTCGATGCCCAGCATCTGCTCGACCACGAGCGCCACCCCGAGCTCGGAGGAGTAGCCCGACACCCAGTCGTGCCGGCTGGCGAGCATCAGGATCTGGCGGTAGTCGCGGACCTCGAAGAGCTTCTCCGCGCCTCGGTGCATGAAGCCGACCTCCGGCTCGCAGGCCGCGATCCGGTCTTCTGCCACGGTCAGTCGCAGCCGGAGCGCTCCGTGCGCCGACGGATGGTGCGGCCCGAGCGACAGGACCTGGGTCTCACCGGTGACGGCCCCGATGCCCACCACCGTCTCGCGCATGTGCCGCAGCGTACGGAGGGTGGTCTGACCCATCGGGTCAGACCGGGCTTCGTGGATAGCCGGAGTCGGGCCACGGCGAGCCGAAATCCGCGGATGACGGGGCGGCCGCAGGGCCGGCATCGTATGCCGGGGCCGTCCCCCGACCGGTCCCGACCGATGCCGGCTCCTGCTGGTGCGCTGGCGCCGCGTGTGCAAAATCCCGAGTCGTTCGACGCCAACGGTCATGCGGATCGGTCGAGTCGTGGAACCGGTGGACGCTGCCCGCGCCGTCGATCTGTCATGCCGCACTGCTCACAACGAC
This sequence comes from Nocardioidaceae bacterium, assembly GCA_013698185.1. GTDB lineage: Bacteria > Actinomycetota > Actinomycetes > Propionibacteriales > Nocardioidaceae > JACCVL01. The sequence continues at coordinate 6,981 of JACCVL010000082.1, read as the reverse complement.
CGAATGCGACGCAGGTCACGCAGGATTGTGAATCCGGCTGGCCGTAGGCTCCGAGCAGTGACCACCAGCGACCCCTTCGAGGTGCCCGGGGTGGCCTGGGTACGCCTCGGTCCGGGTCTCGCCCGGCTGAGACGCCTGGTCCTGGGGATGACCGTGGTGGTCCTGCTCGCCGGCGTGGTTGCCGCTGGCAACATCTGGCCCGAGCACAGCGGCGGGTGGTGGACGCTCGCGGCTGTCGTCGTCCTGGGCTTCGCGGTCTCCTGGCCGATGGTGGGCAGGTCGGTGGCAGCCTGGGGGTACGCCGAACGGGCTGATGATCTGGTTGTGACCCGCGGGGCGCTGTGGCGGCGGATCGACCTGGTCCCCTACGGCAGGCTCCAGATGGTGGATGTCCACGCCGGGCCGATGGACCGCGTCTTCAAGCTGGCGCGGGTGCGTCTGTACACGGCCTCGCCCAGCACCCACGCGCACATCCCGGGGCTGCTGCCGGCGGAGGCGGCCCGGTTGCGTGACCGGCTGACACGCCGCGGCGAGGAGCAGGCGGCGGGCCTGTGAGCGGCGCCGAGCCGGGCTTCACCCGAGTGCATCCCCTGTCGCCGTTCCTGCGCGGCGGCCTCGTGCTGGTCGCACTGGCAGTCACCGGCGGGCGACAGCTCGCGGAGGGCGGCGGGGTCGGGTGGCCGTGGTGGCTGGTACCAGTCGTGTTCGTGGCCAGCCTGGCCAGCGCAGGTGTGTCGTGGTGGTTCACGCGCTATCGCGTCGGGGCCGACGAGCTGCGCCTGGACAGCGGGGTGCTCGCCCGCCGCTCCCGGCGCGTCCGGCTGGACAGGATCCAAGCCATCGAGGTGCAGCAACCGTTCCTGGCCAGAATCTTCGGGATGGCCTCGCTGGACATCGAGACCGCCGGCGGTGGGTCCGACAGCGAGGTCACCCTCGCGTACCTGTCGCTGCGCCGCGCCACCGACCTACGCCGCCACCTGCTGGTTGAGGCAGGGCGAGAAGGTGGGCTCGACCGCGCCGAGACCCAAAACGATGACGACGAGCTGCTGCACCGGGTCACCCCGGGGTTGCTGCTGGCCTCGCAGCTGCTGCGTACGGGGCCGGTGCTGGCGGCACTGTCCGCGATGGCCGCCGCCACGGTGGCGGGCGTGGGCTCGGCAGCCGGCGTACCGGGGGTCGTGGCCAGGCTCACCAGCCCGGCGGCTGGCGCTGTGCTGTCGTTGACGGTGCTGGTGCCCGCCCTGCTGGCCGTGGTGACGGCCGTGGGCAAGGGGTTCGTCGAAGGCTACGGATTCGCGGTGCGCCGCTCGGCGGGCGGGTTGTCGGTGCGGGCCGGCATGTTCGGTGTGGGCAGCGCGGCGCTACCGGTACAGCGAATCCGCGGCCTCGTCATCACCGAGCCGATCGTCTGGCGATGGCTGGGCTGGGTTGCCCTCGACGTCACCGTGGCGGGCGTGGCCGTGCGCCCGGAGCAGGATCGGCGCCTGGCAACGACATTGGTCCCGGTCGCGCGGCGGGCAGATGCCCGGCGCCTGGTCGCCCAGGTGCTACCCGGGCTGGACCTTGACGCGCTGCCGGTCACAGGCCCGCCCGCTGAGTCCCGGTGGGTCGACCCGTTGGCCAGGCGCGTGCTCGGCATGGGGGTCGACGAGGTTCACGTCCTCACCCGCCGCGGGCTGCTGACTCGGCGTACCGACATCGCACCCGTCGCCGCGGTGCAGTCGCGCGGACTGCGGCAAGGTGTTCTGCAACGCTGGCTCGGACTTGCCACCGTCGACTGGCATCTGCCGTCGGGGCCGGCCAGCCCGGTCGCCCCACACCGGCGCGCGGAGGAGGCCTGGCAGCTCATGCTGGGCCCGGGGCCACCACCCCCCTCGCGGTGAGCACCCACCCCAGCTCGCCGAGGCCACCGGCTGCCCGTACCTCGGCGCGCCGGCTCTCCTCGGTCAGCTCGCGCAGCCGGTCGGCAGGACTCGCGCGGTCGCCGGCCGGACCGTCGGCAGCAAGGAGGTCGCGTTGACGGTGCACGGTGCCCCCGACCCGGTCTGCCACCGCGTCCAGGGCGACGTCGGCGGTGATGTCGACGCTGCCGTCGTAAGCCACCGGAACCCGCCGGCCGTGGGCGTATCCGCGTAACGACCCAGCCGGCGGCCTGGTGCCGCGCAGGTGGCCATAGTCGACTGCGACTGCCAGCCCGTGGTCCAGCCGGGCGACGATGTCGGCCCAGGCGTCATCACGGGTCCGGCCCACCTCAGCCCGCTGACCCGGCAGCCCCGCCGGGTGACCGTCCGTCTCACCCCGCACCGCGGGCCACCAGCGCTCGAGCCAGCGCAGATCCGCGGTGCGCGGAACCGCGCCGAGCCGTTCGCTCCCGGACGCGGGGTCGACCAGCACCTCTCGCGGCACGGCGTCGGGGTCGAGCTCGACGACGGGGCAGGGAACGGTGTCGAGGAACTCGTGGCCGATCACCAGGCCCTCCATCCGGTCAGGCAGCCGTCGACGCCAGGACACCTGCCGGGGCAGCCCCGCCGGTCTGCCTCGCAGCTCAACGGCCACCAGCCGCAGCGCCGGGTCCAGCCTGTGCAGCACCCCGACCAGCTCACCGCCGCCGGCTCCGACGTCAATGACGGTGTCGAGCCCGCAGCCGCGCGCGAGGGCGGCAACCGCCAGCGCCACGTCTGGGCCCACCAGTGGCGCGGTGGTGAAGTGCTGCGCCGGCCATTGCTCACGGTAGAAACCGGCACCGGTGAACAACGCGTCCGTCCAGGCCTTCTCCACGCTCGACAGCTGCTGCACCCCCAGACCGTACGGCCGAAATGCGTGCCCGGAGCGGTCGCCGATAACGTCGTGGGGTGAGACATCCGCCGTACGTCGCCGTCATCGGCCCGAGCGAGCCCGCTGCCGAGCTGCTGGTCCCCGCCCGCCAGGCGGGGGAGGCACTGGCGACGCGTGGCTGGGTCACGGTCACCGGCGGGCTGGGTGGCGTCATGGCGGCAGCCGCCGCTGGCGCCGCGTCGCGCGGTGGCACCGTGGTCGGTCTGCTGCCGGGAGACGATCGAACCGCCGCGAGCGCCGGGCACAGCGTGGTCATCCCCACCGGACTGGGGGAGCTGCGCAACTCCCTCATCGTGCGTACGAGCGACGCGGTGCTGTCGGTCGGCGGCAGCTGGGGAACCCAGATCGAGGTGTCGCTCGCCGTCCGCACCGGTGTACCGGTCGTGAGCATCGCCGGCTGGGTGCAACCGGCGCCAGGGGTGCACAACTTCGACGACGTCGCCAGCTCGGTGGCCTGGTTGGAACGGCGATTCGCCGCGGCGTAGGCTCTAGGGGCTCTGCTCACACCGTCTGGTACCCCTTCGCGGGACTGGAACGAAAGGTTCAGCGCATGACTTCTGCTGTGTCGCCGCATCGCTACCGAGTCGGTGTTGTCGGCGCCGGCCGGGTCGGCGCCGTGCTGGGAGCCGCCCTGCGACAGGTCGGCCACGAGGTGGTCGCGGTCAGCGGCGCCTCCCCGACATCGCGGCTGCGGATCGAGACGTTGCTTCCCGGGCTGTCGCCGCTGTCGCCGGCGCAGGTTGCCGCGGCCGCGGACCTGCTCCTGCTCACCGTGCCCGACGACCGGCTCGGGTCCGTCGTCGCGCGGCTGGCCTCGGCCGGGGCGTTCCGGCCGGGTCTGGTGGTCGTGCACACCAGCGGCCGGCACGGCACCGAAGTGTTGGCGGCGGCGGCTGAGGCGGGCGCGGTGACGATCGCGTTGCACCCGGCGATGACCTTCACCGGGACCGACGTCGACCTGGACCGGCTGCGCGGCTGCGTCTTCGGGCTGACGGCGGCTGCCGACGGCCGCGCGGTGGGCGCCCCGCTGGTCGACGACCTCGGTGGTGAGGTGGTGATCATCCCCGAGGAGCAGCGCACGCTGTACCACGCGGCGCTCGCCCACGGTGCCAATCATCTCGTCACCCTCGTCGGGCAGGCGATGGACCTGCTGCGCGCAGCCGGCTCGACCGACCCCGCGCGGACGCTGCGCCCGTTGCTGACCGCGGCGCTCGACAACGCCCTCGCCTACGGCGACGCGGCCCTGACCGGTCCGGTGGTACGCGGTGACACCCGTACGGTCAGCGACCACCTGGCGGCGCTGGCCGCAGTTGGCGACGAGGCTGCACTCCCCGGCGCCGCGGACGTGCGTACGGCCTACGCCGCGATGGCGGCGGCGACGGCCGGCAGGGCCGTACGAAGCGGGCGTCTGCGCGGCGACGACGCTGCGGACATGACGGCGCTGACCAGCGGGCTACCGGCGCGCAGCGGTCGCTGATGCGTCCGCTGCTCGTCCGCACCCGACTCGACCTCGATGCCGGTCTGGCCGCACACCGGGCGGTCGGTGCCCGCATCGCCCTGGTGCCGACCATGGGCGCATTGCACGAGGGGCATGCGGCGCTGCTGCGCCGGGCCGGTGACGAGGCTGCCCTCGTGGTGGCCTCGATTTTTGTCAACCCGACCCAGTTCGGCCCCGGTGAGGACCTCGACCGATACCCCCGTCAGCTGGCCGCCGACGTCGATCTCTGTGCCCGCGCGGGCGCCGACGTGGTGTTCGCGCCTGAGGTCGACGCGGTCTACCCGGAGGGACCGGGACGGGGGATCACGGTTGACCCCGGTGCGTACGGCCGGGTGCTCGAGGGTGCCTCGAGACCCGACCACTTCAGCGGTGTGCTCACGGTCGTGGCCAAGCTCAGTGGGCTGGTCCGCCCCGACGTGGCGGTCTTCGGCGAGAAGGACTACCAGCAGCTGGTGCTCGTCACCGCGTTGGCACGCGACCTGTGTCTGCGCCTGCGGGTGGTCGGTGTACCGACCGTGCGTGCCGACGACGGGTTGGCGCTGTCGTCACGCAACGCCTACCTGGACCCGGCCGGCCGGCGGGCGGCGGCAGCCTTGTCGAGGGCGTTGACCGCGGGCGTGCAGCACCAGCGGTCGGGCGCGGCATCCGTGCACGCGGCAGCCGAACGGGTGCTGGCACGGACTCCCGGGGTGGATGTCGACTATCTCGGCGTGACCGATCCCGCCTTGGCTCCGGCACCAGAGTCCGGACCGGCTCGGTTGCTGGTGGCGGCGCGGGTCGGCGACACCAGGCTCATCGACAACACCGCGCTCCTGCTGGGCGGGTGAGGCCGGTGCTGCTCTGCGTCGACATCGGCAACAGCCACACGGTGCTCGGCCTGTTCGACGGTGACGAGCTGCGGCACCGCTGGCGGGTAACGACCGAGGAGCAGCGCACCGCCGATGAGTGGTTCGTGCTGCTGCGCGGGTTGCTGCGTGGTGCCACCGACCCCGACCACGATGCGCCTCCCGGCCGGTTGGGCATGCCCACGAGCGGCATCGTCGTGTGCTCGACGGTCCCGATGGTGCTGCACGAGGTGCGGCAGGTGCTCGAGCGCTACTTCGGAGACGTGCCGCACCTGGTGGTCGAAGCCGGCGTACGCACCGGGGTGCCCGTCTTGATGGACAACCCACGTGAGGTCGGCACCGACCGCATCATGAACGCCCTCGCCGCTTCGACGCTGTTCGGCGGGCCCTGCATCGTCGTCGACGTCGGTACGGCCACGACCTTCGATGTCGTGAGCAGTCGCGGTGAGTACGTCGGCGGCGCCATCGCCCCCGGCATCGAGATCTCGCTGGAGGCACTGGGACGACGCGGTGCGCAGCTGCGCCGGGTGGAACTCATCCAGCCTCGGTCGGTCATTGCCAAGAACACCGTCGAGGCCTTGCAGTCCGGCGCGGTGTACGGCTTCGCCGCGCAGATCGACGGCATGGTGACCCGGATGGTTGCCGCGCTCGGCGTCGAGCGCCGCGACATCACCGTCGTCGCCACCGGGGGGCTGGCCCCCGTGGTCGTCGCCGAGTGCACGCAGGTCGACGTGCACGAGCCCGCGCTGACGCTGATCGGGCTCCGGCTGGTGTTCGCGCGCAACTGCTGAGCGCCCAACGGCCCCGCTCGGCCACCGCCTAGCCTTGCCCACCATGACCGACGACCCCGCAGGCTTGTCCGAGCAGGAGCAGGTGCGGCTCGCCAAGCGGCAGCAGCTGCTGGACTCCGGCGAGCAGCCCTACCCGGTGACGGTGCCACGCACGCACACGCTGGCTGAGCTGCGCGTTGCCTACGACGACAGCGGACTGGAGCCGGGTGCGGGCACCGGTGTGGACGTCGCTGTCGCCGGCCGGGTCATCTTCCTGCGCAACACCGGCAAGCTCTGCTTCGTGCGGTTGCGGGAGGGAGACGGCACCGAGCTGCAGGCGATGTTGTCGCAGGCGGTGCTGGGCGAGCAGCGGCTCGACGACTTCAAGGCGCTGGTGGACATCGGCGATCACTTGTCGGTCCAGGGCGAGGTCGTCTCGAGCCGCCGCGGCGAGCTGTCGGTGCAGGCCAGGGTGTGGCAGATGGCGGCCAAGGCGCTGCGGCCGCTGCCCAACGAGCACGCGCCCCTCAGTGACGAGGCGCGGGTACGGCTGCGCTACCTGGACATGATCGTGCGCCCCGAGGCGCGTGAGATGGTGCGGGCCAAGGCCGCAGTGCTCCGGTCGCTGCGACGGACTCTCGACGAGCGGCGCTTCGTGGAGGTCGAGACACCGGTTCTCCAGCTGACCAACGGCGGTGCTGCCGCGCGCCCGTTCCGTACCAGGCTCAACGCCTTCGACCAGGACATGCTGCTGCGGATCGCGCTCGAGCTCGACCTCAAGCGGGCACTGGTCGGTGGTGTCGACCGCGTCTACGAGATCGGCAAGACCTTCCGCAACGAGGGCATCGACTCCACGCACAATGCGGAGTTCATGATGCTCGAGGCGTACGAGGCCTACGGCGACTACCACTCGATGGCCGAGCTGCTGCAGACACTCGTGGTCGAGGCGGGACGCGCAGTGGGCCGTACCGTGGTCCCGGCGCGAGATGGCACCGAGATCGACCTCGAGGGGCCGTGGCGCCGCGCGAGCCTG
>JACCVL010000067.1 GCA_013698185.1 Nocardioidaceae bacterium | reverse complement strand
CGCTGTCGCCGCGCTCGGACCCGAGCGGGGCGGGGCCGGCGGTGACGGTGATGCGCACCCGGAGGTCGCCGGGCTCCCCGTCGAGCACTGCCGCGACGCCCTCGCGTAACAAGGCGTCGTCCGGCGGCGTGAGCCCCAACCCCTGCAGCGACCGGGCCATCCGTTGCAGGTGCCGGGTCAGCGCGAACGGCTGGCCGTCGACGGCTTTGATGGTCTCGAACGCGCCGTCGCCCACGGTGATGCCATGGTCGAGCACCGACACAGCCGGCTGGTCAGGGGCCTCCAACATGCTGCCGTTCAGCCACGTACGCATGGCCTCACCCTAGTGTCGCGTGACGCCGGGGGTGACTTAATGACGGTCGCCGCCGATCGGCTAAGGTACTCGGGCACCGCAGGGGGAAGCCCTGCGATGTCGCGCGGACGTGGCTCAGTGGTAGAGCATCACCTTGCCAAGGTGAGGGTCGCGGGTTCGAATCCCGTCGTCCGCTCGGAGCGGGTCACAGGCCTGTCCTGGTGGAGTGGCCGAGAGGCGAGGCAACGGCCTGCAAAGCCGTCTACACGGGTTCGAATCCCGTCTCCACCTCGGTCTCGTCCAGGCGGTCTCACCGCTCTGCACGGGGCTCGAACTGAATACGCGGACCGTTGGCGCAGTCTGGTAGCGCGCGTCCTTGACACGGACGAGGTCACTGGTTCGAGTCCAGTACGGTCCACTCCGCACACATGTCGGCACGCCCAGCGCGGGCCTGACCAGGCGCTCGGGCTCAGCCCTGTCGTCGCGGCGGCGCAGGCGCCTTCTGCCGGCCTTCGGCACGGGCCTGCCGATCCGCATCCACCCGGTCGACCCCGTCGGCCAGGTCCACCCGCAGCTCGTGCGTCCGGGGGGCGGACAGGTCCTCCCAGGCAGGCACCTGGTCGTCCAACCCGACCTCGCGCATCCGGGCTGCCACCGCCTTGGCCCGAAGCCGGCGGACCAGTTCGAGCCGGGCACCGGCCGTCGTGTCGTCGGGGAAGAGGCGGTCGAACGCGGCATTGAGCGCGGCCCCGATGAGCACCGCGATGGACAGCACGTACAGCCACAGCAGCACGGCGATCGGTGCGGCCAGCGGCCCGTAGATCGACGTCCCCCCGATGGCGCCCTGCAGCGACTCACGCAGCACCCAGCTGCCGCCCAGCCAAAACACCAAGGTGAGCACGGCGCCGGGCACGTCGTGGCGCCAGTGTGTGCGCACCGGGACTGACAGGTGGTAGAGCGTGGTGATGAAGGCGATCGTCCCGGCCAGTACGACCGGCCAGTACAGCTGCGCCAGCCACGACGTCTCGGGGGTCAGCAGCCGCTCGACCAGGCTCGGGCCCGCCAGCACCAACGGAACCACCACGATGCCGAGCAGCAGGCCGACGACGTACAGCGAGAACGACAGCGCCCGGGTGCGCACGATGCCTCGGCGGCCGGCGAGGCCGTACATGATCGTGATGGTGTCGATGAACACGTTGAGGGCACGCGATCCCGACCACAGCGCCAGCACGAAACCCAACGAGATGACGTCGAAGCGGCCACGGCGGAGAACATCATCGAGGGTGGGTGCGATCACGCTAGCCACGGTGTCGTCGGTCAGCGCACGGGCGGACGCATCGAGGATCTGTTGCTTCAGGGCATCGACCTCGGTCACGTCGTAGCGCTCAGCGAGAAAGCCGATCGACCCGGCGAGACCGAACAGCAGCGGCGGCAGCGACAAGATCGCAAAGAAGGCCGCCTCGGCCGCCAGGCCTGTCACCCGGTAGCGCATGCATGCGCTGACGGTGCTGCCGGTCAGCCGCCAGGTGGCGCCCAGAAGGCTCGCGGGCGCCCTGGCGGCACCCACGGAGGAGGCCGGCGTCGCGCCGGTCGTCGCCTCGGCCATGGCCCTACGGTAACGACACCGGGCGATTTGACGGGCGTGGTCACCTCGAGCGGCCACGTGTCGTCTCGTCATGTGGATAGGCGTCTCAACATTCGGGCAACGGTTTGCTCAGGACACCCGAGACACACAAACTTCACCGCATGGACTCAGCGCTCAGCACGCATCTGGTGGGTCGACGCCACGTCGACCTCATGCGCCTGCGCAGCATGACCTGTCGACGCGCCTGACCTCGTCCCCCGCGGCTTGATGCCGCACCTCCCGGACGACCGGCCCTCTCGACACCGCCGTCGGGTGTATCCGGCGCCTCAGCCTGAAAGTCCCACGCGATGCCTCCCACCTCCGCGCCCACTGCTGCTGAACCGACCGCCGTCCCGCCAGCGGCGCCGCCGGCCGCCACCCCCGCGCGTCGTCCGCGCGGTGAGGGCCAGTGGGCACGCGGCCACCGCGAGCCCCTCAACGCAAACGAGCAGGTGAAGAAGGACGCCCCGCCGCTGGAGGTGCGGCGCCGGATCGAGTCGATCTACGCTCACCGCGGCTTCGCCTCCATCGACCCGGCCGACCTGCGCGGTCGTTTTCGTTGGTGGGGCCTCTACACCCAACGTCGCCCCGGCATCGACGGCGGCCGTACCGCCGCGATGGAGCCGCACGAGCTCGACGACGAGTACTTCATGCTGCGTGTCCGCGTCGACAGCGGCCAGCTGAGTCTGTCGCAACTGCGGACCATCGCCGACATCTCGCGCACGTACGCCCGCGACACCGCCGACATCACCGACCGCCAGAACATCCAGCTGCACTGGATCCGGGTCGAGGACGTGCCGGTGATCTGGGACCGGCTGGAAGCCGTGGGGCTCACCACCCAGGAGGCCTGCGGCGACACCCCCCGAGTCGTGCTCGGGAGCCCGCTGGCGGGGATCGCCGCCGACGAGCTCATCGACGCCACCCCGGCCATCCGCGAGATCGAGCGCCGCTACATCGGCGACCCCGAGCTCGCCAACCTGCCGCGCAAGTTCAAGACCGCGATCACCGGGCACCCCAGCCAGGACGTGGTGCCGGCGGTCAACGACATCGCCTTCGTGGGCGTCGAGCACCCCGAGCACGGCCCCGGCTTCGACCTGTGGGTCGGTGGCGGCCTGTCCACCAACCCCATGTTCGCCAAGCGGCTCGGGGCCTGGGTGCCGCTGGCGGAGGTACCGCAGGTGTGGGCCGGCGTGACCGCGCTGTTCCGTGACCACGGCTACCGCCGGCTGCGGGCCCGGGCACGCATCAAGTTCCTCGTGGCCGACTGGGGTGCGGAGAAGTTCCGCCAGATCCTCGAGGACGACTACCTCGGACGCCCCCTCGTCGACGGACCGGCGCCGGTCGTCCCGCCGGAGCCCGGCGATCACATCGGCGTGCACGCGCAGGCCGACGGCCGCTCGTACGTCGGGGTGGCGCCCACCGTCGGCCGGGTGTCCGGCTCGCAGCTGGCCCAGGTCGCCGACGTCGTCGCCGCGCACGGAAGCAACCGCGTCCGGCTCACGGCGTACCAAAAGCTGGTCGTCCTCGACGTCGAGGACGACCAGGTGGAGTCGCTCGTCGACGCCCTGGACGTGATCGGGCTGCAGGCACGACCGTCGGCGTGGCGCCGCGGCACCATGGCCTGCACCGGACTGGAGTTCTGCAAGCTCGCGATCGTCGAGACCAAGTCGCTCGCCACCGAGCTGATCGCCGAGCTCGAGAAGCGGGTCCCCGATCTGGACGAGCCGCTGACCGTACACGTCAACGGCTGCCCCAACTCGTGTGCGCGCATCCAGGTCGCCGACATCGGCCTCAAGGGCCAGATCGTGACCGACGACGCGGGCACCCAGGTGGAGGGCTTCCAGGTGCACCTCGGCGGCGGGCTCGCGATGCAGCAGCGCGCCGAGCCCGGTGTCGGGCGCAAGCTGCGCCGGCACAAGGTGACCGCCGACGGGCTCGCCGACTACATCGAACGGGTCGTACGCGGCTGGCTGGACACCCGCAGCGAGGGTCAGACCTTCGCCGAGTGGGCCGTGGCCGCCGACGAGGAGGCGCTGCGATGAGCGGCATGTCCGTCCCCCACCACTGCCCGTACTGCGGCGACGAGGACCTGTTCCCCCACGCCGAGCAGCACGGGACGTGGGAGTGCCGCAGCTGCCTGCGCGCGTTCTCGGTGAAGTTCGTCGGCCTGGTCGCGCCACCGGCCGGGCCCCAGACGGGAGATCAGTGGTGACCGCCATACCGCTGACCCTGCGCCCGCCCTCGTACGAGCGCAGCCGGGACGAGCTGCGCGAGATCGCCGAGATTTCCGGGCCCGAGCTCGAGCTTGCCTCCGCTGCCGACATC
>JACCVL010000052.1 GCA_013698185.1 Nocardioidaceae bacterium | reverse complement strand
AGCGCGCCGTAGGCTCACGTCGTGCCATCTCTGGACGACGTCGCGCGGCGGCACACCACGCTCGAGCCGGACGACCTCGCCTGGTTGCACCGCCTGGTGGCCGACTGGCAGATCATCGCCGACCTGTCCTTCGCCGACCTCGTGCTGTGGTTGCCCGACCGGGACGGCGACGGCTTCTGGGTCGCCGCGCAGATGCGCCCGACCACCGGGCCCACCGCCTACGTCGACGACCTCGTCGGCGGTCATGTTCCCACCGGCCAGCGACCACTGCTCGACGCGTCGTGGGCCCAGCAGCGGATTGCGCGAGAGGGTGATCCGGAGTGGCGCGACGACGTGCCGGTGCGGGTCGAGGCCATCCCGGTACGCCGTGGCGACCAGCTGCTCGGTGTCGTCGGTCGCTCGACCAACCTGCTCGGTATCCGTACGCCCAGCAGGCTCGAGCTGTCGTACCTGCAGACCGCCGCAGACCTGACCCGCATGATCGCCGACGGGCTCTTCCCCTACACCGGCGAGCGGTCTGACCTCGAGGATGCGCTGCGCGTGGGTGACGGCTTCGTGCGTACCGATGCCGGCGGTGTCGTGACCTACGCCAGCCCCAACGCCCAGTCGGCGCTGCGCCGTCTCGGTCTGGCCACCGACCTGGTCGGGCTCAACCTCGCGACCACCGTGCGTGCGCTGGCACCGCCGTCGACCGAGCCGGTCGACGAGGCGGTCAGCGCGGTGTTGTCCGGGCGCTCGCCTCGTACCACCGAGATCGAGAACGCCGACGCGTCATTGGCCGTGCGCGCGATGCCGCTGAGGTCGGAGGGTCGGTGGAGCGGGGCGCTGCTGTTGCTGCGTGATGTCACCGAGCTGCGCCGCCGCGAGCGGGAGCTGGTGACCAAGGAGGCCACGATCCGCGAGATCCACCACCGGGTGAAGAACAACCTGCAGACCGTCGCGGCCCTGCTGCGGCTCCAAGCGCGCCGGATCGAGGTCCCCGAGGCGCGCCAAGCCCTCCAGGAGGCGACCCGACGCGTGGGGTCGATCGCCGCCGTCCACGAGATCTTGAGCCAGTCCGTGGACGGTGCCATCGAGGTCGACGAGGTCGTCGACCGGCTGCGCCGCATGGTCGTGGACGTCACCGCGGCCGAGGCCGTGGTGACCACCGAACGGATCGGCAGCTTCGGGACGCTCGCCGCCGAGGTGTGCACCCCGCTGGCGATGGTGCTCACCGAGCTGATGCAGAACGCGGTCGAGCATGGCTTCGCTGGCCGTGGCGGGCACGTGCGGGTGTCGGTGGAGCGCGGCGCCCGCTCGCTCGACGTGTGCGTCGACGACAACGGCGTCGGGTTGCCCGCCGATTTCGAGCCGGCGACGACGGACCGGCTCGGGATCGCCATCGTGCGCACGCTGGTCGAGTCAGAGCTCGGTGGTTCGCTCCGGTTCTCCAACCGCCCCGAGGGTGGCACCACCGTGCACATCGTGCTTCCGGTCCCCTGATGCGGCTCGACCGGCGGTGTGGTCAGGCGGTGCGGATACGGGCCCGGGCGGTGCGGCGCTTCAGGGCGCGCCGCTCGTCCTCGCTGAGACCGCCCCAGACCCCATGGTCCTGTCCCGACTCCAGCGCCCACGCAAGGCACTGCTCGCGCACCTCACAGCGTCGGCACACTGCCTTGGCCTCCTCGATCTGAGTGAGGGCAGGACCGGTGTTGCCGATCGGGAAGAACAGTTCCGGATCCTCATCGAGGCATGCGGAAAGGTGGCGCCAGTCCACGGGCAGGGCTCCTTCGTCGTCTTCAGCGAGAAATCCTAAGACCATCGCTGGGGTCTCGCATTGTGAAGTCGTTCACTAGCAGCGTGGTGACGCGGCCTGTTGCGAACCGCGTATCCCCTATAGCGTGGCAACTCATTGCCCCTCGCACAAGCCTTTTGCCGCACCACGCTGCGTCGGATCGGTCACAGTGCGTCCCGGAATGCCACCGCCGTCGCCGCCCGCCACCGCCCGTACGGCGGGGCGCCGTGTGGATTGTCACCGCCACAGCGCGTGAGAGCGCCGTACAGCGGTGACCACTGTGTGGGGCGCGGCGGAGGCGGCCCGCCTAGGCTTGGACGGTGACCAGTGCACCCCGGTTCTTGAGCGTCGCGCTTGCGGTCGCCGAGGGGATCGCGCTGCTCGTCGTGGCGGTGGGCGAGTCCGTTGCGCTGGTGGCGGGCGGGACTGCCGCTGCCCTGCCGGTAGCCGTGTTCTTCACCGCCTGCTCGGCCGCGGTGCTGTGGTGCGCCCGCGGCCTGGCGAGGGGTCACTCATGGAGTCGTGGCCCGCTCGTCGCCACGCAGCTGCTGCTCCTGGCACTCAGCTGGACCTATCACCGGCCGTACCCGGTGGTCGCGGTCACCACGGTGGCGGTCACGGTCGTGGCTCTGGTGGGGCTGGTGCTGCCGTCTACCACGCGAACCCTCAGCGAGTCTTCCGACACCTCACGGGCCTGACCGCTCTGGTCGTCAGCTGTCCTCGCGGGCGCGGTCGAGGGTGATGACGAGGTCGGAGCCGTCGACCTCCATGGCGAGGGTCGTCGTCAGGGCGGCCAGCACCGTCCACGAGAAGCCGTCTCGAGCGGGCAACGTCGGGCTGTCGCACGTCGCGGCTGCCCGCACCCGCAACGCTCGCTCCCCCAACGTGAACGACACCGTCAGCGGCGACCCGGCCCTTGCTTGCCGCAGCAGCAGGGCACACGCCTCGTCAACGGCGATGCGCAGGTCCTCGATGTCGTCGAGGGTGAAGTCGAGACGAGCCCCGAGCCCGGCGGCGGCAGTCCGGATGACCGACACGTACACGCTCTCGGCCGGCACGGTGAGGACCACCTCTGCCCGCTCGATCACGCGGGGTGCCTGCACCTGGCCCTCGATCGCCACCCTGTGCCTTCCGACGAGCCTCGCCGTGGACGGCTCACTGCCTGCCGATTACTCAAACAGTATCGAAAGTGACAGCCAGTCAGCGTCCTCGACGCGCGCTCAGCCCTTCTTGGTCTCC
>JACCVL010000045.1 GCA_013698185.1 Nocardioidaceae bacterium | reverse complement strand
CCGCGGGCCCCTCGGAGCCGGCGGCGTCGGGCTCGCCCACACCGCTTGGCGACCCGGCTACCGACCCGCCTAGCGACCTGCCGGTTGACCCGGCGTCCGCGCGCGAGCGGCGGCCACGCGACCAGCTGACCCGGCAGGTGACGGCGATGAGCGTGCTGCAGCTGGCCCGGCAGCTGCAGGTCGTCACGGTCGCGGGCACGCGACCCCGCCGGGTGACCCCGGACCAGGCGGCGGCGAACATGGGCCGCTTCGGGGTGCGCAGCCCCGCCGCGGTCGCGCGGACGTTCCAGCCCGCCGGGATGGTCTACTTCGACCAGAACCTGTTGTCGCCTCCACAGGTGCGCAGCCTGTCGAGCGGACTGCACCGGGCGTCTCGTCGCGGTGGGTCCCCGACGCTGCTGTTCACCGACCAGGAAGGCGGCCTGGTGTCGCGGCTGCCCGGGCCGGTGACCAGCACCCAGCCTGCCGCCCGCGATCTCGCCGGCGAGATCCGCGCCGGGCGTGCCAGTGCACGCCGCGTCGGGGCGGCCATGCGTGGCATGGGCCTCGACGTCGACTTCGCACCGGTGGCCGACGTGGACACCGTCGGCGGCGCCGGCGTGATCGGCTCGCGTGCCTTCGGCACCGGACCGGGCGTGGTCTCGTCGATGGTGCGGGCGCAAGGCTGTGGCTACCACCGGGGCGGGGTCGGGATCAGCCTCAAGCACTGGCCGGGGCATGGGTCGACCCCGGTGGACAGCCATCAGGAGCTGCCTCAGCTCACCCTGCCGGTGTCGACGTGGCGGCGCGAGCACCTGCCGCCCTTCGTCGCCGGCATACGCGCCGGCGCCGACATGATCATGACCGGCCACCTTGCCTACGAGCGGCTCGACCCGACCGGGAAGCCGGCATCGCTGTCACCGGTGATGACGCAGGGCTGGTTGCGCGACCGGCTGGGGTTCGACGGCGTCATCGTGACCGACTCGCTGAGCATGAGCGCCGTCGCGGCGCCGGGCACCGCCGGCCGGGTCGCAGTGAAGGCGCTGCGGGCCGGTGCCGACCTGTTGTTGATGTCGCCGTCCCCGACGGCAGCGGCCGCGGGGGTCCAGGCTGCGGTACGCGACGGCAGACTCACGCGGGAGCGACTGGAGGCGTCGGCACTGCGCGTGCTGCGGCTCAAGGACGCGACCGGGCTGGTGCGCGGACCGCGCGAGCTGGACAACTGCTGACGCTTCCCGCTGGGTGGTGCCCTGGGTGGGAGTCGAACCCACACTGTGCGGGACTTGAATCCGCCTTCTCTGCCAGTTGGAATACCAGGGCCTGCGACTACACTACCGACGTCTCGGTAGCCTCTCGGGATGCCCGACACCATGGCCTCAGCCACCCCCGAGTCCCGCCGCGTCGTCATCGCCGAGGACGAGGCGCTGATCCGGCTCGATCTGGCCGAGATGCTGACCGACGAGGGCTACGACGTCGTGGGCCAGGCCGCAGACGGTGAGGAGGCCGTCCGGCTCGTGGAGGAGCTGCGCCCCGATCTCGCCGTCTTCGATGTGAAGATGCCCAAGCTCGATGGCATCTCCGCCGCCGAGAGGATCGCCGGGCAACGGATCGCCCCCGTCGTCATCCTGACTGCCTATAGCCAGCGTGAGCTGGTGGAGCGGGCCCGCGAGGCGGGAGCCATGGCCTACCTGGTCAAGCCGTTCGCCCCGTCAGATCTTGTCCCGGCGGTCGAGATGGCGGTCAGCCGGTTCGCCGAGCTGACCCAGCTCGAGGCCGAGGTGGCCGACCTGAGCGACCGCCTTGAGACCCGCAAGCTGGTGGATCGGGCCAAGAGTGTCCTGCAGACGAGCCTGGACATCACCGAGCCGGACGCCTTCCGGTGGATCCAGAAGACCGCCATGGACCTGCGGTTGTCGATGCGCGACGTCGCACAGGGCGTACTCGACCACGGGCCCTCGGGCGAGGTCACGAATTGACAACGAGAGCACAGCAGTAGCGTCACGTAACACTGTCGACGTCTGGACCCCGATACGCTACGCGCACGTGCAGGGCGACTGCCCGCGCGCCTGAATGACGGAGGACCCATGCGACTGCGCTCCCATCCACTTCGCGCCGCAGCCGTCGTTGCTGTGAGCGCACTCGTGCTCGCCGCATGCGGCGGCACCGATGCAGAACCCGAGTCCTCGGGAGACGAGCCATCGTCGTCGGCTCCCGACGATGAAGCCGCGGGCGGCGG
>JACCVL010000018.1 GCA_013698185.1 Nocardioidaceae bacterium | reverse complement strand
GCCGGCCGGCTTCTGAGCGGGTCAGCCCACCGCCGTGTACGAAGGCATCGTCCAGGACCTCATCGACGAGCTGGGCAGGCTGCCCGGCGTCGGACCGAAGGGCGCTCAGCGCATTGCGTTCTACCTGCTCGACGCCGACCCGGTCGACGTCAAGCGGTTGGCGCAAGTCCTCATCGAGGTCAAGGACACCGTCCGGTTCTGCTCGGTCTGCGGCAACGTCGCCGAGGACGACCGTTGCCGGATCTGCCGCGACACCCGGCGCGACCCCGCCGTCCTCTGCGTCGTGGAGGAGTCCAAGGACGTGGTGGCGGTCGAGCGCACGCGGGAGTTCCGCGGCCGCTACCACGTCCTCGGGGGGGCGATCTCGCCGATTGACGGGGTCGGGCCCGACCAGTTGCGGGTCCGCGAGTTGATGACCCGGCTGGCCGACGGCGCGGTCACCGAGGTCATCTTGGCCACCGATCCCAACCTCGAGGGTGAGGCGACCGCGACGTATCTCACGAGATTGCTCCGGCCGCTGGGGTTGCGCGTGACGCGGCTGGCGAGTGGACTGCCGGTGGGCGGTGACCTCGAGTACGCCGACGAGATCACCTTGGGACGCGCCTTCGAGGGGAGACGCAGTGTCGATGACTGATGACGCGACGAGCACGGCCGAGGACCTGCCGAGTGACCTGGAGGACCTGGCCCAAGGTGTCGCCGACCAGGTGGCGAGCTTCCTGATCGCGGTGCGCGAGCTGGCGCACCGTGGTGATGTGCCGACCGCCGTCCCGCTGCTGCTGCTCGAGGTCAGCCAGCTGCTGCTCGCGGGCGCCCGGCTCGGGGTGATGACCGACCTGGTGCCGCGTGAGCAGTACGAGGCCGAGACCGGCCCCGACCCCGACCTCGACCACATCCGGATGGAGCTGGCCGAGCTGCTCGGCGCCGCCGACGAGTACGTCGAGGTTTTCGACCCGTACGCGGAGACGCCCGAGCTGGTGCCGGGTCGTATCTCCGACGACGTGACCGCGATCGCAGAGCGGCTCGTGCACGGCCTGGCCCATCATCGCGCCGGCCGGGTCGGCGAGGCGCTGTGGTGGTGGCAGTTCAGCTATGTGTCGTCCTGGGGGTCCGAGGCCAGCGCCGTGCTCCGGGCGCTGCAGTCGGTGGTGGCGCACGACCGCCTCGACGCAGACCGCAACACCACCATCGAGATGGAGCGGATCGCGGTCGCCGACGAGCTCACCTGACTGCGGCGAGCCACGCGACCGGACTCGTGGTCGACCGCCACCTCGACGTGACGGGGTGAGCCGGGGTGGGGTCGATAGACTCCTTGCGGCGTCCGGCACCGACCGAAGGAGATCCGTGGGCATCGTCGTGCAGAAGTACGGGGGCTCCTCGGTCGCCGACGCGGCCGGCATCAAACGGGTCGCGCAGCGGATCGCCGCGACCCGCAAGTCCGGGGCCGACGTCGTCGTCGTCGTCTCCGCCATGGGTGACACGACCGACGAGCTGAACGACCTCGCGCACCAGGTCTCGCCGCTGCCTCCCGGTCGCGAGCTGGACATGCTGCTGACTGCAGGGGAGCGCATCTCGATGGCGCTGCTGGCCATGGCGATCGGCAACCTCGGGCATCAGGCGCGGTCGTTCACCGGCTCCCAGGCCGGTGTCATCACCGACTCCGCGCACGGCAAGGCCAAGATCATCGACGTCACACCGGGGCGCATCGAGCAGGCGCTCGCGGAGGGCTCGATCGCGATCGTCGCCGGCTTCCAGGGCGTCAGCCAGGCGAGCAAGGACATCACCACGCTCGGGCGCGGCGGTTCGGACACCACCGCTGTCGCCCTGTTTTTATTTATAGAGTCGGAGGTCTGCGAGATCTACACCGACGTCGACGGCGTTTTCACAGCTGACCCGCGCATCGTCTCGACAGCGCGCCGAATCCCCCGGATCTCGTACGAGGAGATGCTGGAAATGGCAGCTTGTGGCGCCAAGATCTTGCACCTTCGCTGTGTGGAGTACGCCCGACGCCATTCCATTCCGATCCACGTCCGGTCGTCGTTCTCGCAACGGGACGGCACCTGGGTAGTGGAGGACCACGAGGGGCACGACATGGAGCAGGCACTGATCGCAGGCGTTGCGCACGACCGCAGTGAAGCCA
>JACCVL010000016.1 GCA_013698185.1 Nocardioidaceae bacterium | reverse complement strand
TCGCCCTCCTGCGGGGCGTCGTCCTCGTCCAGCACGCCCTCGACCACCTCCAGCGGCAGCAGCCGGATGACGTCGGGCTCTTGCACCAGCATCGAGCGGAAACGGGTGAACACGACGTGCACCTCGTCCACCGGGGTGCGCTCGTTGTCCGGCGGCTCGGCCTCGGTGTCGTCGTGCTCGGCCGCCTCACCGGCGAGGAACGCCTCGAGGATGGCATCGGCGATCTCGTGCGCCGCCTCGTACGTCGGGCTGTCGGAGGAGCCGGACCAGCTCTCGGCCAGCTCACGCTCACGGAAGGTGTAGTAGCCGATGCCCTTGCGCCCAGAGACGTAGAGGTCGACCTCCTTGCTCTCGTTGTGCAGCTTCTCGACCAGCCGCTGGGCCTCCTTGAGAACCGACGAGGAGTACGACCCGGCCAGCCCGCGGTCGCTGGTGACCACGACCACCGCCGCGCGCTGAGGGTCCGGCTTCTCGGTGGTCAGCGGGTGGTCGACGTTGCTGAAGGTGGCCACCGCCGACACCGCTCGGGTCAGCTCGCGGGCGTACGGCGTGGCTGCCTGGGCCTGCTGCTGGGCCTTGATGATGCGAGAGGCAGCGATCAACTCCATGGCGCGGGTGATCTTCTTGGTCGCCTGGGTCGACCTGATCTTGCCCCGCAGCTCGCGCAGGCTCGCGGCCATCGGTCAGCCTCGCTTCTGCTTGACGATCTGCTCCTGCTCCACGTCCTCGTCGTCCAGTGCCTCGTGCTCCTCGTGGCCGGCCTGGATCGAGCCGCCCTCGGAGGTCTCGAACTGGTCGGCGAAGGAGTCGTAGGCGCTCTCCAGCGACGAGGCGGTGTCGTCCTCGAACTGCTGCGTCTCGCGGATCGAGTCGAGGATGCCGCCGTGCTCCCGCTTGAGGTAGTCGAGGAACTCGCTCTCGAAGCGGCGGATGTCCTCGGTGGGCACGGCATCGAGCTTGCCGCTGGTGCCGGCCCACATCGAGACCGTCTGCTGCTCCATCGTGAACGGGGAGTACTGCGGCTGCTTGAGCAGCTCCATCAACCGCGAGCCCCGGTCGAGCTGGCGCCGAGACGTCGCGTCGAGGTCGGAGGCGAACATGGCGAACGCCTCCATCGCGCGGAACTGCGCGAGGTCGATCTTGAGCGAGCCGGTGACCTTCTTCATCGCCTTGGTCATCGCCGCGCCGCCGACGCGCGACACCGAGATGCCGACGTCGATCGCTGGACGCTGGTTGGCGTTGAACAGGTCGGACTGCAAGAAGATCTGCCCGTCGGTGATCGAGATGACGTTGGTGGGGATGTAGGCGGAGACGTCGTTGGCCTTGGTCTCGACGATGGGCAGCGCCGTCATCGAGCCCGCACCCATGTCGTCGGACAGCTTCGCGCAGCGCTCGAGCAACCGGCTGTGCAGGTAGAACACGTCACCGGGGTAGGCCTCGCGGCCGGGGGGACGGCGCAGCAGCAGCGACACGGCCCGGTACGCCTCGGCCTGCTTGGACAGGTCGTCGAAGACGATCAGCACGTGCTTGCCCTCGTACATCCACTCCTGCCCGATGGCCGAGCCGGTGTAGGGGGCGAGGTACTTGAAGCCGGCGGAGTCCGAGGCCGGTGCGGCGACGATGGTGGTGTACTCCAGCGCGCCGGCCTCTTCGAGCGCACCCCGCACACCGGCGATCGTGGAGCCCTTCTGGCCGATGGCGACGTAGATGCAGCGGACCTGCTTGTCCGGGTCGCCGGTCTCCCAGTACTCCTTCTGGTTGATGATGGTGTCGATCGCCACCGCGGACTTGCCGGTCTGGCGGTCGCCGATGATGAGCTGGCGTTGACCGCGGCCGATGGGCGTCAGGGCGTCGATGGCCTTGATACCGGTCTGCAGCGGCTCGTGCACGCTCTTGCGCTGGACGACCGAAGCAGCCTGCACCTCCAGCGGGCGGCGGCCACTGGTCTCGATGTCGCCGAGGCCGTCGATCGGGTTGCCCAGCGGGTCGACGACCCGGCCGAGGTAGCCGTCACCGACCGCCACGGAGAGGATGTCGCCGGTGCGGCGAACGCTCTGGCCCTCCTCGATGCCGGCGAAGTCACCGAGGATGACCCCGCCGATCTCGCGGCCGTCGAGGTTCCGCGCGATACCGAGAGTGCCGTCCTCGAACTCCAGCAGCTCGTTGGCCATCGCCGACGGCAGGCCCTCGACGCGCGCGATGCCGTCGCCGGCCTCGGAGACGGTGCCGACCTCTTCACGCTCGGCCGTCTCCGGCTGGTAGTCGGAGACGAACTGCTGCAGCGCGTCGCGGATCTCCTCCGGCCGGATCGTGAGCTCTGCCATGTCGTGGTCCCTGCTCTCTGGCTCTCGTTGCCTGGTGTGTGCTGCTGGCGTTGTCGTGGTCTGTTGCAGGTCAGCCGGCTACCCGCCGGCGG
>JACCVL010000307.1 GCA_013698185.1 Nocardioidaceae bacterium | reverse complement strand
GCCGAAGGCCAGGGTCTTGCCCGAGCCGGTACGGGCGCGGCCGAGCACATCCCGCCCGGCCAGCGCGTCGGGCACGACGGCGGCCTGCACCGGAGTCGGCACAGTGATGCCTTGGCGGGCGAGGGTCTCAACCAGACGGGGCGGCACATTCATCGCGGCGAAACCACCAACGGGGTCGCGGGCGGGGCGGGTGCTGGCGGGTGCGAGCAGGGCAGCGGTGTCGACGGACACGTCGAGGTCTCCAGGCATTCGGCACACGGGACGTCGCCCGTGCTGTCGGGGCGCCCGAGCCAGGACCGCGGCGCGGTCCGTGCAAGCCCTGCTGGACGCTGAGCACCCGATCAGTTCTGGCCGCGAAGCCTGGTGCCGGGCACGAAGAAGGCCCCGAATCACGGGGCCGTGGCTGAGTGCCATGTTACCAGTCGGCGGCGGGTGTCCCCGCCACCTGGCAGGATCGCCCTCGTGGACACGTTGGCGACCTATCTCGCGGCGTGGCGAGAGACCGCCGACCAGGTGCTCGCCCTGTGCCGGGGCCTGACCCCGACTGAGTGGGCGCGTCCGACCGACCTGCCGGGCTGGACGGTGCACGACGTGGTGGCGCACCTGGCCGACGTCGAGACCCAGCTCGCCGACGGCGTTCTGGAGACCGGCACCACCCAGCGGGAGATGGCGCCGGCGGCGACTCGCGGCGGCGTCGAGGCCCGACGTGACGTCGACCCCGAGACGTTGCTCGACGAGCTGGCCGCCGCCGTCGATGGACGAGCCGCCGCCCTGGCCGCCGACCCGCCGACGGACCCGGCTGCGCACCCCCCGGGCGCCCCCGCCGACCTCGGCTGGGACTGGAACACGCTGCTGCGCAACCGGGTCATCGACCTGTGGGTGCACGAGCAGGACATCCGCCGAGCCGTGGACGCGCCGGGGGGCATGGACTCCGCGGCCGCGGAGGTCACCGTGGCCACGTTCGCCTCGGCGCTGCCGTACGTCCTGGGCAAGAAGGTGGCCCCGCCGCCGGGGACGGTCGTCGGCTGGGCGGTCGAGGGGCCGGTGCCCCTCGAGGTCGTCCTGCGGGTGGGCGACGACGGCCGCGCGCGGGTGCTTGACACAGCGCCCGGGGCCGAGGCCACCTGGCTGCGGATGGACACCGAGACGTTCACGCTGCTGGCCGCTGGTCGGCGAGCGGTCGATGCCGTGCCGTTGCAGGTCGACGGCGATCACGACCTTGCCGCCCGGGTGGCGGCAGAGATGGCGGTGACCCCGTGACCTGGTCCACAGCCCAGATCCCGGACCTGAGCGGTCGGTGGGCGATGGTGACGGGCGCGAGCAGCGGGCTCGGGCACCACGTGACCAGGGAGCTAGCGCATGCCGGCGCGGCGGTGGTCATGGCCGGCCGCGACCTCGACCGGCTTGCGGTCAGTGCCGATCTCGTCCGTCGCGGGGTGCCCGCCGCCGATCTGCACATCGTGTCGCTCGACCTGGCCGACCTGGCGGCCGTGCACCGCACGGCCGAGCAGGTGCTCGAGGGCTACGACCACCTCGACCTGCTGGTCGACAACGCCGGTGTGATGGCGACGCCGGAGCGCAAGACCGCCGACGGGTTCGAGCTGCAGATCGGGACCAACCACCTCGGCCACTTCGCGTTGACGGGCCTGCTGCTGCCCGCACTGCTGGCGTCGCCGCACGGCGCCCGGGTCGTCGTCACGTCGTCGGTCGCGCACCGTACGGTCTCCGGCATCGACCTGGACAGCCTCGTCGCCGGCGCCGACACCCGGCCCTACCGCAAGTGGCGGGCCTACGGCGAGTCCAAGCTCGCCAACCTGCTGTTCATGCTCGAGCTCGAGCGCCGCGCGGCCGCCGAGGACCTGGCGCTGCTCAGCGTCGCTGCGCACCCCGGCTACGCGGCCACCGAGCTGCAGACCTCGGGGCCGGCGATGGGCGGCGCCACGGTCGGCAGCCGGTTGATGTCACTGGCCAACAAGGTCGTCGCACAGCCGGCCGACCACGGGGCCTGGCCGCTGCTTCTCGCCGCCACCCAGCCCGGGCTGCCGGGCGGCTCGTACGTCGGGCCCGGCGGGCCCGGTGAGACCCGCGGGCGG
>JACCVL010000306.1 GCA_013698185.1 Nocardioidaceae bacterium | reverse complement strand
AACGGGCGCCCAGGATCGCCAACTCCGAAGGAGCGTCCTCCCGCGGCGGCACGTCCAGCGGCTCTGGTGGCGACGCTCGCACGGCGGAACGACCGCACAGATGAAGAAGGCTGGTCAAAAAGCCGGCGAAGCGAGAAGTAACTGAGAGTCACCACTTCCAAGGCGACTCCGGCCGCCCGCACCTGCGCCCTGCATGAGGTCGCGACTCCCGGCAGCCACCGGGCCGCCTGGTCGAAGTGTCCGAGGGGGGACTTGAACCCCCACGCCCTATTACGGGCACTAGCACCTCAAGCTAGCGCGTCTGCCTATTCCGCCACCCGGACGTGGCCCGGCACTGGGCCGGAAATGCGTCGGTCACTCTAGCAGCCGAACCGGTGCGCTCCGGATGCCGGGATTGGCCCCGCAGGGTGCAGGATGGCCGCATGGCAGCCCCCGACAGCAACCGCCCCGCCAGCGCTCCAGGCGACGGTTCGGCCGCTTCGGCGTACGACCCCACGACAGACGTGGTCACGCACGCCAGCGAGCTCATCGGCATCGACACCACCAACACCGGGGACGACTCCGGGCCCGGTGAGCGCAAGGCCGCCGAGTACGTCGCCGAGCGGCTGGCCGACGCCGGGCTGGAGCCCACGATCCTCGAGTCGCGGCCGGGACGCGCCAACGTCGTCGCCCGATGGGAGGGCGCCGACCCGAGCCTGGCGCCGCTGCTGCTGCACGGCCACCTCGACGTGGTGCCTGCCGAGGCCGACGACTGGCGCTTCCACCCGTTCGCCGGTGAGGTCGACGGCGGGTATGTCCACGGCCGCGGGGCCGTCGACATGAAGAACTTCGACGCGATGATGCTGTCGGTCGTGCGGGCGCGGCAAGCCGCCGGAGCACCGCCGCGGCGTCCGGTCCTGCTCACGTTCACGGCCGACGAGGAGGCGGGCAGCGGCTACGGCGGGCACTGGCTGGTCGACGAGCACCCGGACTGGTTCGCCGACTGCACCGAGGCGGTGGGGGAGGTCGGCGGGTGGTCCGCGACGGTCGCCGACCGACGGCTGTACCTGATCGAGACCGGCGAGAAGGGGCTGGCCTGGATGCGGCTTCGAGCCACCGGCAAGGCCGGCCACGGCTCGATGCGCCACCCCGACAACGCTGTCACGGCGCTCACCGCGGCCGTGGCCGCGCTCGGCGCGTACGACTGGCCCATCGCCCCCACACCGTCGATGCAGCAGCTGTTGGAGACGGTGGCGCGCCTGACCGGCACCAGCGCGGACGACCCCGATGCGCTGCTCGCACAGCTCGGCCCCGCCGCGCGGATGGTGGGCGCCGGCATCCGCGACACCACCAACCCGTCGATGCTGCGCGCGGGCTACAAGGTCAACGTGGTGCCGGCGACGGCCGAGGCCAGCATCGACGGGCGGTTCCTGCCCGGGCATGACGACTCCTTCATCGCGACCGTACGTGAAGTGGTGGGCCCGTCGGTCGAGGTGGAGTACCTCACCCACCAGCCGGCGCTGGAGACGTCGTTCGACGGCGACCTGGTGACCGCGATGTCGTCCGCGCTGCTCGCGGAGGACCCTGGAGCCACGGTGGCGCCGTACCTCATGTCGGGCGGCACCGACGCCAAGGCATGGGACCGGCTGGGCATCCGGTGCTTCGGGTTCACCCCGCTGCGGCTGCCGGCCGACCTTGACTTCACCGCGCTTTTTCACGGGGTCGACGAGCGGGTCCCGGTGGACGCGCTGGAGTTCGGCGCCCGGGTGCTGGACCGGCTGCTCGACATCGCCTGACCATTTGGTGCGACGATCCGCGGATTCTGGTCGCGCGGGTTAGAGGCTGCGGCGGATCCGGATGATCTTGCGACGCATGGTGACCTTGCGGCGACCGTCGGGGAGCAAACGCAGCCGGTCGAGCTCCCACCCGCCGTACTCGGCATGGTCGGTGAGCAGACGGCGTACGGCAGTGCGCGAGTGCGTCCGTGGCAGCCAAAAGCGCTCGAACTCGTACTCGGCAGCAACACCTCTCATGGAGCGCTCATCGTGCCACGTCGAGAGCCTCGCGACATAGCCCCGGCACAGCCCTGGTGCGACCAGAATCCGCGGATGACGCGACCAGAACCCGCGGATCGTGCGACCAGAATCCGCGGATCGCCGGGGAGGGAGGGGTCAGGGCAGGCCGGCCGCGAGGAGGCGGGCCAGCCGGGTGTGCCGGGGGCGATGCGGCCGGTCAGCAACCGCTTCGGCCAGCGCGGGGCCGGCCTGGTGCACCACGGACAGGTGCTGGCCGGCCTCGGTCGCGGCACCGGTGAGCAGGTCACGAGTCAGCGAACCGCCCGCCTCCGCCCCCAGCACCAGCACGATCGCCTCGGCGGAGCGACCGACCGCCTCGGCGCAGGTGCGGACCTCGACCTCGCCGACACCCAGCGCTGCCAGGCTGCTCCGCAGCTCCTCGGTGCCCGTGAGTCCGGCCGCGCGGGGGGCCAGCACCAAGGTGTCGGCGGGTTGCACCCCAAAGACGCGGGGCAGCGAGCTGGTCACCAGCTGGCCGGCCCGGCGGACGGCCCCCTCGGGGTCGACCGCAGGAGTCACGACGACGGCACGCTGCGCCTGGTCCAGCGGGGGGAGCGCTCCGACGCGGAGGCTGCCCACCAGCTCGGCGAGCGGACCGGCACCCTCGATCACCGGTGCCGCCAGCACCGCTACGACCCCGGAGGTGACCACATCGTTCAACACCTGCCCCGGCCCCGGCGCCGGTGGCAGTGAGTGGTCACCCACGAGCACCAGCCGGGCGCGCTCACGCAACGCACCACCGAGCTGGGCGGCCCCGGCCAGGCCGAGCAGGTCGGCCCGCTCGACCACGACCAGGTCGGCCTCGGCGACGACCGGAAGCTGGGCGTCGAGCAGATCGGCGCGGGTGCGCGCCATCCGGCCGCCGGCCTGCTCCAGCGCCTGGCACAACGGCTGAACGACCGCGTCGGGGTCGGTCCCGCGCGGGGCATCGACCACGATGACCGCGTCGTCACCCGACTCCGAGCGCAGGCCGAGCAGCGCATCGGCGACGTGCTCCTCTAGCTCGGCCCACTCGACGTGCCCGAAGCAGCGCTCCTGGGCAAACGCCGCCACCGCTCCGGTCTCGAACGCCGCCTGCGCACCGGGAGCGGGGTCGTCGAAGCCGGCACCGCGCAGGGCGGCGCCCACCACGTCGGCGTCGACGCGGGTGGAGCCGTCGAGCGCCGCTCGCTCCACCAGCTGGCTCACGAGGGCTGCGGCAGCCCTGACCCGCTCCGGCTCGTCGCTCAAGCCGGCAGCTCCGGCAGCTCGGGGCCCGACACGTCATCGAGCGCGGCGACGATCGCGGACGGCAGGGTCACGTCCTCGGCTGTGAGCACGCCGCGCAGCTGTGCCGCCGTACGGGCGCCCACAAGGGCCGAGGTGACACCCGGACGGTCTCGCACCCAGGCCAGCGCCACCTCGAGCGGGGACAGCTCGAGTCCCTCGGCCGCCCTGCACACGGCCTCGACGATGCCGCGGCTGTGCTGGTCCAGATAGCCGGCGACGTTGGCCTCCAGGGCGGGGGAGGCACCCCGGGAGTCGGCGGGGATACCGCTGCGGTACTTGCCGGTGAGCACACCTCGGCCCAACGGCGCCCAGGCCAGCACGCCGAGGCCGAGCGCCGACGCGGCCGGCAGCACCTCCTCCTCGACGTCACGGTTGAGCAGCGAATACTCCACCTGGGTCGAGGCCAGCGGGGTGCGACCGGGGGTGCACGACTGCACCGTCGCCGCCTGCGCGGTCTGCCAGCCGGTGTAGTTGGAGATGCCGACGTAACGCGCCCGCCCGGAGGTGACTGCGAGCTCCAGGGCCGACAGCGTCTCCTCCAGCGGGCTGTCGGCGCTCCAGACGTGCACCTGCCAGAGGTCGACGGCATCGACGCCGAGCAACTGCAGCGACCGGTCCAGCTGGCGCAGCATCGCGCCGCGGGAGGTGTCGCGGACGTGGCGACCGGCACGGACGCCCGTGCCGGCCTTGGTCGCGAGCACGACGTCGTCGCGGTCGACCACGTCACCGAGCATGGCACCGAGCAGCTGCTCGCTGAGCCCGTCGCCGTAGCCGGCAGCGGTGTCGACCAGGGTGCCGCCGGCGTCGGCGAAGGCGGCCAGCTGGTCGCGTGCCTCGTGCACGTCGGTGTCCTTGCCCCACAGCCACGTGCCGAGACCGAGCCGGGACACGCGCAGTCCGGTGCGTCCCACCTGCCGTTGCTGCATGGCCGCGAGGTTAGTGGCACCGGCCACCCC
>JACCVL010000294.1 GCA_013698185.1 Nocardioidaceae bacterium | reverse complement strand
GGCGACCGGAGAAGCGGTCGGCCAGGTCGGCGAGCGCGGACGCGTCCCCGTCCGCGGCGGCGGTGAGCACGCCTCCGAGCTCGGCGCGGGTCACCGGGTCGGGGTCGTCGGCGATCCAGGCCCGGGCGCGGGGCAGCAACGACGAGCCCGTCTGCGTCGCGTCGAACGCCGGCCGGTCTGAGTCCCCGGTGGCCATCGGGCCGCCGACCAGGGCCACCTCGGCGGCGTCCTCGGCGCGGTCGGGGATGTCGCCGGCCCAGACCTCCGCATCGTCGGCCGGGTGGTAGCCGATGGCGTGCCCCGGCTCGAGGTCCCACCAGCCGCGGGTGTTGGCCGAGATGCCGTGCACCACGGTGTGCCGGCCGGTGTGGTGGCCGGGACGTCGCCCGGTCCGGTCGAGGCCGTGCACATCCACGTCCAGACAGGCACGCACCAGGCGGACGGTGTCGGCAGGTGACAGCCACGACGACAGCTGCCGGCGGGTCTGGGGCCGGTCGAGGAAACTGCCGATCCGCAGCGCGAACGTCGCGATGTCGTGGCGGTCGGCGTAGCGCTGCAGGAGTGCCTCGGCGGCGACCTTCGCCACGCCGTAGTGGGTGTCGGGACGTGGTGGCACGTCCACGCGCAGCACCCCGTCGGCCAGGTCGTCGTGCCGGGTCAGCCCGACGGCGTGGTTGGAGCTGGCGTAGACGAGACGGGTGACCCCGTGCCGGACCATCGCATCGAGCAGGCGTGCGGTGGTCAACACGTGGGAGTCCAGGCATGCCGCGAGTGCGGCATCGCTGGGGTTGCTCGCCAGGTGGACGACCGCTTCAACGCCGCGCACCGCCGACTCGACGACCGTGGGGTCCAGACAGTCGCCCACGGTCCAGCTCGTGACCGCGCCGGCGACCTCCCCGGGCGGCTCGGCCAGGTCGAGCCCGTGCACCCGCAGCCCGGCTGCGACGAGACCCACGCTGACGGTGCGGCCGATCGAGCCGGCGGCCCCGGTGACCAAGACGTCCATGGAGGGACTCTGCCGCACCGTGGTGGCACCGGCCCGGGCGGTCCCATCCGCGTCGGCGATGATGGTAGACGTGACTCGCGTAGTGATCCTCGGCGGTGGACCCGGCGGCTACGAGGCGGCTCTCGTCGCCGCCCAGCTCGACGCCGAGGTGACGGTGGTCGACCGCGACGGCGTCGGCGGGGCTGCCGTGCTCACCGACTGCGTGCCCAGCAAGACGCTGATCGCGACCGCGGCGGTGATGACCGCGGTGGAGGAGTCCGACGAGCTCGGCGTCAGCCGGGGCGGGGAGGTCACCGCCGACCTCGGTGTCGTCAACAAGCGCGTTCTCGCCCTCGCCGGCGCCCAGTCGGCCGACGTGGCCGAGCGGCTGGCTCGCGAGGACGTACGGGTCGTCATCGGTGCGGCCCGTCTCGACGGCCCGCAGACCGCGGTGGTGACCGGTGGCGACGCCGACGGGGAACGCATCGACGCCGACACCGTGCTCGTCGCGACCGGCGCCCGCCCACGGGTGCTCGACTCCGCCCAGCCGGACGGTGAACGGATCCTCACCTGGCAGCAGGTGTACGGCCTGCGCGAACTGCCTGAGCGGCTGATCGTGGTGGGCTCGGGGGTGACCGGGCTGGAGTTCGCCGGGGCCTACCTGGCGCTCGGCTGCGAGGTCGTGCTGGTCTCCAGCCGCGACCGGGTGCTGCCGGGGGAGGACGCCGACGCGGCACGGGTCGTCGAGGACGTCTACCGCCGCCGCGGCATGACCGTGCTCGCCCGATCCCGGATGGCCTCGGTCGAGCGCAGCACCGACGGCGTGCGGGTGCGGCTCACCGACGGCGGCACGGTCGACGGATCACACTGCCTGCTGGCGCTCGGCTCGGTGCCCAACACCGAGGACCTCGGGCTCGAGGGCTGCGCCGTCGGCCTCGATGCTCGCGGCTTCATCGAGGTCGACCGGGTGTCGCGGACGAGCGGCAGAGGGGTGTACGCCGCGGGGGACTGCACCGGCGTGCTGATGCTGGCCTCCGTTGCGGCGATGCAGGGTCGGATCGCCATGTGGCACGCGCTGGGTGACGCGGTCACCCCGCTGGACCTCGCCCAGGTCTCGTCCAACATCTTCACCTCGCCCGAGATCGCCACCGTCGGCTGGACCCAGCAGGCGGTCGACTCCGGTGCGGTCGAGGCGGAGACCGTCACGCTGCAGCTGGACGGAAACGCGCGGGCCAAGATGCAGGGCGTGCGCGACGGCTTCGTCAAGCTGTTCTGCCGGCCGGGTACGGGGACGGTCGCGGGCGGGGTGGTGGTGGCCCCGCAGGCCAGCGAGCTGATCCATCCGGTCGCCCTGGCGGTGGCCAGCAGGCTGACGGTCGACCAGGTGGCGCATGCATTTACGGTCTACCCCTCAATTTCTGGGTCGGTGGCCGAGGCGGCCCGAAGGCTGCACCGCCGCGCCTGACGCCCGTT
>JACCVL010000265.1 GCA_013698185.1 Nocardioidaceae bacterium | reverse complement strand
TTGGCGGCCTCGGTTCGGGCGTTGGTGGCGCGGGTGAGGATGAAGGTCTCGATCTCGGGCCACCAGGCGTCGATGGTCTTCTTCAACCTGGTGGTCTCGGGCATCGCTGCCCAGCCGACGTACTTGTTCAAGGCTCGGCGAGCGGCCTTGGCGTCGGCCAGGTTGGTGCAGGCCAGGACCAGGCGGAGTTGCTCCTTGACGCCCCAGGCGGCGCCGATTTCCTTCGTGGGGTCGTCGGCGGCGAGGACGTCGTCGAGCCGCGCTCGTCCGCGCGCGGAGAGGGTGTCGTAGCCGCGGAGCAGCAGCAGCCGGTGCGCCCAGGCCAGGTCGATCTGGCGGCCGCGGCGGTCGTGGCGGTCCCAGGACACCCGTCGACGGACGGCGGTGAGCATGTCGTTGGCGAGCTTGACGAGGTGGAAGTGGTCGACGCTGACCCGCGCCTTGGGCAGCAGCCGACGGACCGCGGACCGGAACGCCGCCGACGGGTCGATCGCCACGACCTCGACCCGCCGCCGCCACCACTTCGGCTGGGCTTCGAGCCAGGCCCGGACCGCGGCGGAGTCGCGTCCGTCGACGAGGTCGATGACGTTTCCGCTGGCCAGGTCCACCATGCACGTCATCCACGGCTCAACGCGCCGCCACCGGGCAGGACCGCCAGCGGGGTCGTCGGGGTCGCGGAACCACCGCACCGTGCGGAACCGGTGCTCATCGATGCCCAGCCGGCGCACCAGCCGCGGCCTGCCCTGTCGCTGCGCAGCCACGGTGGCCATGGCGGCGGTCAACTGCCGCATCACCGTGGGCCACGACACCGCGAACTGGGCCGCGACCCGCTCGACCGGTCGAGCCTCCCCGGCGACGGCATCGACCAAGGCTTCTCGTAGTCGAGTGGTCATCCTGGCCCGGGGTGGGACCTGGGCAGTGTGCTCGGTGAACGACGTCCGTGGGCACCCCACCTCCCCACACCGCCACCGCCGCTTGACCCACTGCACGGTGATGACACCGTCGAAGGGGACATCCCGCAACCGCTGCATCGTGCGCTGATGCACCCGCCTGGTCAGCACCCCACAGCTGGGACAAGCTCCCTCGGTTGCGGTGGAGGCGACCCGAACGGTGCGGTGGCCATCGCCGTCGTCGCGGACGACGTCGGTGACGCGGTAGCCGGGCAGGTTGAGCAGCACCGACGCCAGGCACGGCGACGACGGCAGGGCAGCACTCGTAGGCTGATTCACGCTGGTGGTCCTGTCAGCTGGATGCTTGGTAACACCCAGCCTGGTACAGGGCCACCGGCGCCTACGTCAGGACACGGTCACGCGGAAAATCGAAGAGCCCCGATTCCCTACCCAAACACGTACCAGATTCTGCTGCACAAGCACTTAGGCACACAGAGAAGGGGTCGGCGACACCGTCCGAGACGACCACCCTTGTGCTAGGTGCAGCAGAATCTGGCACGCCTTCCGGCACCGAGTGCGGCGGCTGTGGACAGCCGCTACTGCTTCAGGTCGCGGGCCGCGACACATGCGCCAGGTGCGAGCACGAGGCCGCGTCGTGACGACCCGACCACCACCGCGCTGCTGCGCCGACTGCGGCACACCCGAGACGAGCTGTGAGGCGACCCAGCTCTATCACGGCACCGGCTGCTGCGAGTCCTGCCACCACGACCATGAGGAGGCCACGCCATGACCGCCGCCGTCGCCGCCAAAGCCGCCCAATGGCCCCGGTGCGTCATCCACCCGGCGGCCCAGGCGGCCGACCAGACACCCCTGCCTCAAGGCTTCGGCGCATCCCCGATCTTACTGACGCAAACCTGTCCAGCGTTCAGACAGTCATGCACCAGCCGCGCTAGAACGCGTTGATTCCAGGAGTTGAAGAAGTCGGCATGGCCGCTGTAGACGCCTCCGGAAGAGAGACGTACGCCGCTGAGCGGACCGCTGATCTTGTAACGGAAATTCAAGCTCAGAGCGGGAACTGCGACAGGGTGGCTCTTCGGGCATCCGCTGGCACCGCCGACCCCCGCGTAAGCCATGTGACTCTTGTGATCCGGCGAGTCCAGTGTGCGGCCGTTCCAGCAGTTCGGGAATTCGATACGAAGCCGCAGCGGGTCTTCGGGGGTGTTCGGGCATGAGGAGGGGATCTTCGCCGTACCGTCGACGCCGTCCCCGCAATTCCAGTTGGTGATCCGAGTTGGCTGTGGGTTGGACGCTGTGGCCGTCGAGGAACCGGCGATCATCTTGAGGCCGCGCGGGAACGGGCGGATCGAGGCGATGTCGCGGATTCTGGAGGTGCGGTAGTACGCGATGACCCGGTCGGGCACGACCCGGCGGCCGTTGTTGAGCAGCGTCGGCGCCCAATAGGCAGCGGTGTCACCTGGCCGAGAGCAGGTGGTCGGCTTGCCTGTGAGGCTCGCGACAGTGCTGAAGGCGTTGGTGGAGGTGTTTCCGAAGAAGTCGTGCTGATGGGCGGCGCCGGGCTGGCGCGGGAACACGATCGGGTCGTCCGAGTTGGTATGCGAGGATCGACACACGACCTGTATAGAGCCGAAATTCCCTCCCCCTGCGCCCACAGCCGGCTGGGTCGTACCTCCCACCAAGCCTGCCGTGATCGTCGGTGCTGCCACGACGGCTGCAAGAGCTGCGACGTACTTTTTCACTCGTACTTCCCCTCGACGCTTCCGGGCCTCGGCTGAGTCAATCTGAACGTCACTGTCACAAAAGGGAACGATGGAGTCAAATCCGCCCCGAGTCGAGGCTTCACGGGGCGTCTTCGGGCAAGTTGGCCTTCGACATACAAGCACTAGCTGTCCGAACGCTGCGAACACCGAAGCTCACGACATGGTGGCGTGGGCCAGGCTCGATCTCGGTGTCGCCTTCGG
Organism: Nocardioidaceae bacterium; assembly: GCA_013698185.1. Taxonomy (GTDB): domain Bacteria; phylum Actinomycetota; class Actinomycetes; order Propionibacteriales; family Nocardioidaceae; genus JACCVL01. Next base: position 182 of record JACCVL010000265.1, on the reverse strand, counting down.
CGGTGCCAGCCGCCCTGCGAGGGACTATCTCGGTAACGGTGTTTCCGGCGGTTTGCATTAGTAGGTCTCTGCTGCTGGCCAGCGGTCGGCGAAGGTGATCGCGAACGCGTTGAGCGCCGGCTTCCACCTCACCGTCCATCGTGCCTTGCCTCGTCCGGTGGGGTCGAGGGATCTGGTGACCA
>JACCVL010000249.1 GCA_013698185.1 Nocardioidaceae bacterium | reverse complement strand
TGGTCACGCCATTCGGCCGCTTAGGCCAGTGCGAGTCGAGTCTCGGGGAGAGAAATTGCAGACGGGGGGGCCGATGCGGCCATCGGGAGGGCACACAGCGGGTAGACGTCTGGATGTGACCAGGCGTGTTGTCATGTTTACAGTCTGGCTGCTCGCGCCCCTGATGCTGACGTCGTTGACACTTGCGGGAACCGGTGCTCCGGCGGTGGCCCACGGCGACCCCGACCATCTGGCGCTGACGCCGCCGATGGGGTGGAGCAACTGGGATGCCTTCTCCCCGCGGACAGTCACCGAACAACACATCCGTGCCATCACCGACAAGATGACGGCGCTCGGCATGCGTGACGTCGGATACGAGTACGTCATCGTCGGCGCCGGCTGGCAGGCCGGCAGCCGGGCCGCGAACGGTGAGATGCAAGCCGACGGCACCAAGTTCCCCGGTGGGATGAGGGCGCTGGCGGACTACGTGCACAGCAAGGGCTTCGAGTTCGGCCTTCAGGCGGCACCGGGTAGCCAGAACTGCCCAGGGTGGCCCACGCCGGGAACCGGCACCGCTCCCGGCGCCACCTATGCTGACAAGGCCCAGTTCGACGCGAACACCTTCGCGAGCTGGGGAGTGGACTTCATCAGGCTGGACGGTTGCGGCTACCAGGACATGCGACCAGCCGACATGACAGCGAAGGCGTGGGCGCGGCACGTGTACGGCGCGTGGCGGCAGGCCCTGGACACGACCGGCCGCGAGATCGTGTACTGGGGCAACGGCCAGCAGTACACCACTCCCGGTATGTGGGCCCCGCTAGGCCTGAACATGTGGCGGATCAAGGGCGACCTGCATCCATGTTGGGAATCCGTCCTCAAAGGCATAGACACGAACGCTCCGTTGGCCTCGCTTGCGAGCCCGGGCCACTGGAACGACCCCGACTTCCTCGTCCTCGGTACCCCACGAAACGAGTGGCCCAACACGCCGTGCTTCACTGGCGGGCTCACCAACACGGAGGGGCGTTCCCAGTTCAGCCTCTGGGCGATCATGACGGCCCCGCTGGTCGCCGGCACCGACTTGCGGGTGGACTCCCCATTCACGATCAAGACCCTGACCAACCCGGACGTCATCGCCGTAGACCAAGACCCCCTCGGCAGACAGGGCCGGCGCATCCGCACCAACGGCAGCCAGGAGGTGTGGGCCAAACGGCTGGCCAACGGGGACCGGGCAGTCGTCCTGTTCAACCGATCCAGCAGGCGCGCCACTATCGCCACCAGTGCTAGAGAGATCGGCATGCCCGCGGCCTCCCGGTATTTCCTGCATCGCCTGTGGAGCCACTGCGTGTACAGCACCACAAGCCGCATCAGCTCCGCCGTCGGGCGTCACGGCGTGTCGATGACGCGGGTCTCCCTACGGCGGGCGACCGGTTGGCCGCGGTGCGCCTGACGCGTGACCTGCGAACCGCCAATACGCTACTCGGCGCCGGTCCGTCCGGGGATGTCGGTCACGGTAACAATGGCGACGGCGCGACGGCACTGGTTCGGCCTGGGGGTCGAGCAGCGTGGTCCCGACGGCGCAACCGGGGGAGCGGCTCGAGCAGCTGCACGTCGCGTGCTCCTGGACAAGGCTGCTGAGTTCGTCCGACTCCGAGCCCGTTCTTGTCGGCTGGCGACGGCGAGGACGGGGCGCTGCGCCCGCCCGCAGCCGGCGCTGGCGACCGAAGGTCGCCACTCACAAGGAGAAGGATGTTCTCACCACACGCATCTGTGATTACCTCTCGGCGGCAGACCCGGGCGAGCGCGGCCGCCCACAACGCGGCAGATCCGGTAAGCATCGGGTGGGCAAGATCGTTGTATAGGTATGCGGTCCCGCACCGCTCGATGTAGCCGGCTGGCTCACTGTCGACGCGCTCGTCCTGCTATCGCCGGAAGTTCTGCTTGAGGCGCCCGTAAGCGGATCGGCTACTAGAACGGACTCGACGTCGGCCCTCCCCGACCGATGACTTGTGCTCAGCTACGAAGTCGTAGTGCTAGCAGCTGCGCCAGCGGCGCACCAACATCAAGGGAAACGAGCAAGCATGGCTACGTTCATGACCATCGGTCACGGCGACCGCGCCGGGTACGAGGCAACTGCACAAGCTGTCCTCGACGCGATTCACGACCCCGGAAGGGTGAGAGAGCGGGAAGCGAGGTCTCGCCGCCGACCGTCACCCCGGTTCTCGTGGCCGAGTTGCTCGCCGAGGGCGAGCGGATGCCGGTCTACGTGCACGTCATCGACCATCCCGACGCGCGCGTGCTTGTCGACACCGGCATGACGCAGCTGCACCCGGCGGTGGCCGACATGGATCCACGCCTGATTCCACTGAGCGCGCAGGCCGACTTCGACCTGGCCAGCATCGACGTCGTCATCAACACGCACCTGCACTTCGACCACTGCGGCGGCAACCACCTCTTCACCGGCAGGCCGATCTACGTCCAGCGCCGGGAGCTCGACGACGCGCGCAGCGAGGACGACTACACGATCCGCGAGTGGGTCGAGGCGCCCGGCGTGCAGTACGTACCCGTCGACGGC
>JACCVL010000238.1 GCA_013698185.1 Nocardioidaceae bacterium | reverse complement strand
CCCGGGAGCTGCTCGAGCGACGGCCGGCAGGTGACGCCGGGCACCCGTTCCGTGCCGGCGACGGCTGGCGCACGTCGGCTGACCCTGCCCCGGCCAGGGTGCTGCTGCGCGCCGACGGGCAGACCCGCTTCGTGGCCGGTGCCGAGCGCCGGGATCCCGCCGTCGGGGTGCACCTGACCGCGGCCGGTGTCGAGGTGGCCTACCAGGGTCAGGTGCATCTGCTCGAGCGTCCCGACGCCCTCGGTGCCGCCGCGCGGCACCAGGACACGACCGAGCGGGACGTCACGGCCCCGATGCCTGGCACCGTGCTCGCGGTGCACGTCGCCGAGGCCGACACGGTCGACGCCGGCGCCGCGCTGGGCGTGCTCGAGGCGATGAAGATGGAGCTCACGCTGACGGCCCCGTTCGCCGGCACCGTCGTCGACGTGGCCGTGGTCGCCGGTCAGCAGGTGCCGATCGGCCAGGTCCTGTTCAGCGTCGACCCGCTCGGCGACGCGGGGGAGGTCTGATGCGCAGCCCGCAGGTCGTCCGCGACCCATCGCTCCCCGCGGAGGTCACGATCTGGGAGGTCGGCCCCCGCGACGGGCTGCAGAACGAGTCGCGTGTCGTGCCGCTCGCGGTCAAGGTCGAGCTCGTCTCCCGGCTGGTGGCCACCGGGCTGCCGGTGGTCGAAGCGACCAGCTTCGTGCACCCCGCCTGGGTGCCTCAGCTCGCCGACGCCGACGAGCTGATCGACCGGCTCGCCGCCGACGGCCTGCTCGCGGGCGGCACGCCGCTGCCGGTGCTGGTGCCCAACGAGCGCGGTCTCGACCGCGCCCTGCGGGCCGGCGTCACCCACGTTGCGGTCTTCCTCAGCGCCACCGAGACCTTTGCCCGCCGCAACCTCAACTGCGGCCTCGACGAGCAGTACACGATGGCCGATCCGGTGGTGATGCGGGCCAAGGCTGCCGGCCTGCACGTGCGGGCGTACCTGTCGATGTGCTTCGGCGATCCCTGGGAGGGTGACGTCCCCGTCGAGCAGGTCGCCGCCGCCGGGCGTCGGCTGCTGGCGATGGGCGCCGACCAGCTGAGCCTCGGCGACACCATCGGCGTCGGGACCGTCGGGCACGTCACTGCGCTGCTGCGTACCCTGGCCGCCGGTGGCACCGGCCCCGAGCAGCTGGCCATGCACTTTCACGACACCTACGGCCAGGCGCTCGCCAATACGGTGGCGGCGATGCGTGCGGGTGTGACCACCTTCGACGCGAGTGCGGGCGGCCTTGGTGGCTGCCCCTTCGCGCAGAGCGCCACCGGCAACCTCGCCAGCGAGGACCTGGTGTGGATGCTCGACGGTCTCGGGGTGCGAACCGGGGTCGATCTGGGTGCCTTGGTCGCGACCAGCGACTGGTTCGCGGGGCAGCTCGGACGCCCCAGCCCCTCACGCGTGGTGCAGGCCCTCGCCGACTAGCCTGCGCTCACATGGGTGATCTGCAGCGCGTCCACGTGCACGTCGGACCCCCCAAGTCCGGGTCCACGTTCCTGCAGAGCGTCCTGTTCGCCAACCGGGCCGCGCTGCGTACGGCCGGTGTCGTCGTGCCCGGCCCCGACTGGCCGACGCACCGACGGGCCTGCGTGCAGCTGATGCGCCGTGCCGCCGGGGTGCCCGCGCGGCTGCCTGCCGGTGCCCCCCCGCGGGACCGGTGGGACCGGCTCGTCCGCGAGGTCCACGACAGCGGGGCCCACACCGGTGTGTTGTCGGCCGAGCAGCTCTCGGTGGCCGCGCCGCACAGCGTCGCGGCCGTGGTCGAGTCGTTCACCCCGGCCGAGGTGCACGTCATCTATGCCGCCCGTGACCTGGCGGCGGTGGTGCCGGCGGACTGGCAGACCCGCCTGCGCAACCGCGTGGCCCCGACCTGGCGGGAGTTCTGTGCCTCCGTGCGCGAGCCACGCGGGCGGCGGTCGCTCGGTGGGGTCTTCTGGGACCACCAGGACCCGGCCGCGGTGCTGCCGCGGTGGCTCCGGCACGTGCCGCACGACCGGGTGCACGTCCTCACCGTGCCGCGTGCGGGCGCCGACCCGGCGCTGCTGTGGCGTCGCTTCTGCGCCGCGAGTGGGCTGGAGGCCGACTCGTACAGCCTGGACGTGCCGCGCAACAACATCTCACTCGGCGGCGTCGAGGCAGAGGTGTTGCGACGACTGACCGCGCGGGTCGCCGGCCGGCTGCCGGTGCCGGTCTACACCGACCTCGTCAAGTTCTTCGTCGTCCGCGAGGTGCTCGAGCGCCGCGAGCAGTCGTTTCGCCTGGTGCTGCCCGAGGCCGAGCACGCGTGGCTCGACCCCCGAGCCGAGCAGGCCATAAGGTACTTGCGCGAGGCGGAGTTCGCCGTCGAGGGGGACCTGGACGAGCTGACCCCGGCGCACCGGCCGTCGACGCGGGCTCCCGACGACGTCAGCGAGGCCGAGGTCGCCGCGCTGCTCGAGGAGGTGCTCGCGCTGACCGTGCTCGAGACGGCCCGTCGCCAGGGTGGCAGCAAGTGGACCGGCGCCCGATCGGTGGACCCGCAAGAAGGGACGAGCGATGAGTGAGCTCGAGCAGGTCCATGTCCACATCGGACCGCTCAAGACCGGGACGACCTACGTGCAGCAGATGCTGGTGGGCAACCAGCGCGTGCTCGATGAGCAGGGGGCCACCTTCTACGGCGTGGACTTCAAGGAGCACGCGACTGCGGTGAAGCACCTGATGGGACGACGACGTAGGCGCGACGGCGTCGCGTCGAGCGACACCGACCAATGGACGGCGCTCGTCGACGAGGCGCGCGCCAGCGGGGCGCGCACTGCGATGGTGTCGATGGAGTACCTGTGCACGGCCGACTCCTCGGCGGTGCAGCGGCTGGTGTCGAGTGTGGCGCCGGCCCGGGTCCGGATCGTCTTCACCGCCCGTGACTATAGCCGGCTCATCCCGGCTGCCTGGCAGACCGCCCTGCGCAACCAGCACGCTCCGACCTGGCAGGAGTTCATCGACTCGATCCGTGACCCCGAGGGCGAGGACGGAGTCTGGGGCCGCCGGTTCTGGCGCCAGCAGGATCCGCGCCAGGTGCTCGCCCCGTACCTCGAGCACCTGCAGCCCGACCAGATCACCGTGGTGACGATGCCGCCGTCGGCGGACCCACCGGACCTGCTGTGGCGACGGTTCTGTGCGGCGACCGGGCTCACGGCAGAGCCGTTCGATCTCGGTGCCGTCCGGAGGTCGAACCCCTCGCTGGGAGGCGTCGAGGCTGAGGTGTTGCGCCGCATCAACCTGGAAGTAGCCGGTCGGGTGCCGGGGGCGGTCTACACCGACCTGGTCAAGGTGTTCGTTGCCCGCGAGGTGCTCGAGCTGCGACCGCAGTCGTTCCGGCTGGGCCTGGCCGAGGACGAGTACGACTGGCTCGACGAGCGCGCCCGCGACCAGCAGGCGTACATCGCCGCCGCCGGCTTCGACGTGGTGGGCGACCTCGCCGAGCTGGTGCCGCTGCGCCGACCGGCCGAACGCCGCCCGGACTCTGCCACCGAGCCGGAGGTGGCAGCCGTGCTCACCGAGGTGCTTGGTGCCACCTTGCGTGAGGTCGCCCGTCGGCAGTCGCTGCAGCGGTGGGACGGCGCCCGCTCGGTGCAGGAGCCGCTGCCGGAGCCGGCCGCGCTCGGGCTCAGCGGCCGGCCGCCCCGACCCGGTGAGCGGTTGCGAGGCAGGGTTCAGTTCCGGACGGAACGAGGCTGACAGCGGCGCCTCAGCCTGCGCTGTGCCCCCGCGCTCGCAGCTCGCGGTCGGCGTACCGCCCGACCTTGTGGGTCGACCAGCCGTCACCGACCGCGCCGATCCCCCCACCGAGCAGCGGGATCCGGCGCCCGATGGTGGTGGCCAGCCGACGTCCACCGACCCGCGCGATGAGCTCGGTGGCGACCTCTTGGCCCATCCGCTGATCGAGCTCGACATCGTGGACGGGAGAGGTGGCCAGCCCCATCGGCGTCGCCGGCAGGACGCCCTTCTTCACGAGCTCGTTGACGGAGTCCTCGCCGAGCATGCAGGCGATGATTGCGTTGCGGGTGCGCCGGTCGGCGAGGTCGTATCCGCGCAGGTGGGCGATCCCTGCGACGAGGTGGCACTGCAACAGCGCCAGACCGGAGATGTTGGCCGGGATGGCGACCGCCGCGGTCACCAGCCCGCCCAGGTTGGTGACGAAACCCTGCACGCCTGCCATCCGGACGTGCCCGTCGATGAGCGCCGACACCGCCGCTGCGGAGTCACCGTTGGCGTCCTTGAGGCGAGCGTCGGCCTGCGCGGCCGCACCCTTGACCGGCCCTACGCCGTCGATGGCGCGCTCCAGCATCTCCCGGACGAAGGCCGACCCCATCTGCGGGGCCATCCGGATGCCGGCCGGCACCAAACTCTTGGCAGCTGACCGAGCCGCTCCGCTTGCGATCCCCATCGACGCTCCTTTCCTCGCGGTCAGCCTATGTCGTCTACCGCGGACCGCTGACACGATGGGTCGTGTGCCGGTGTCGCTGCCTCCCTCCCGGTGGGCCTTCGACCCCACGGCGTGGCCGAGCGACGATGCGGTCGCGGTCGGTGCCGAGCTCGAGCCGTCGACGATTCTGGCCGCCTACCGGCGCGGTGCCTTCCCGATGCCACTCGACGATGTGGTGCCCATGGTCTGGTGGTCCCCCTTGCGGCGCGGCGTCCTGCGCCCGGCAGCGCTCGTCCTGCCGCGATCGCTGCGACGGTCCCGGCGGCGGTACCAGGTGCGCATCGACACCGCATTCGAGCAGGTGGTCAACCACTGCGCCGACCCGCGACGCGACGGGGGGTGGATCAGCGCCGACATCCGGGCCGCGTACGTGCGGCTGCACGGGCTGGGCTGGGCACACTCGGTCGAGACCTTCGACCAGGCCGGCGTGCTGGTGGGCGGGTTGTACGGCCTCGCGATCGGCGGCCTGTTCGCGGGAGAGTCGATGTTCCATCACGCCACCGACGCCTCGAAGGTTGCGCTGATCGGGCTGGTCGAGGCACTGCGCGACGAGCATCTCGACCAGCGCCTGATCGATGTGCAGTGGCGGACCCCGCACCTGGCGACGCTCGGCGCCGAGGCGATCACCCGGGCGGACTATCTGGCGCGGTTGCCTCGGCTGCTGGATCTGCCGCTGCCTGCGGCCTTCGACGCATGAGCCAGCCAGGCTTGGTCGCCCGGGCGCATGGCCACGTGCACACATGGTGTGTGAGCCACATCGGCTGTGACGACGTCGAGAGACGTGGCGGCCCGGCGCACGACCGCGGCTGCGGCACACTGGGCCGATGCCTGAGCTGCCCGAGGTGGAGGCGCTCGTCGCCGATCTGGGTCGGCGGCTGGACGGGCGGGCCATCAGCCGGGTCGATCTGGTGGCGTTCAGCGCGCTGAAGACCTTCGAGCCGCCCATCACCGCGATCGCGGGCGCCTTCGTCGAGGGCGTTCAGCGGCACGGCAAGTTCCTCGACATCGAGGTCGGCGGGCTGCACCTGGTTATGCACCTGGCCCGGGCCGGCTGGCTGCGCTGGCGTGACACCCAGCCCGAGGCGCCGCCCCGACCGGGCAAGGGTCCGCTCGCGCTTCGCGTGGTCCTCGACGACGGCAGCGGCTTCGACGTGACCGAGGCCGGCACCAAGAAGAGCCTTGCGGTCTACCTGGTACGGGACGTCACCGAGGTTCCCGGCATCGCCCGGCTCGGGCCCGACCCGCTCGCCGAGGCCTTCACTGTCGACGTGCTGGCTGAGATCCTGCGCGCGGCTGGTCGCGCCCAGGTGAAGGGCGTGCTGCGGGATCAGTCGGTCGTCGCCGGCATCGGCAACGCCTACTCCGACGAGATTCTGCACGTGGCCCGGATGTCGCCGTTCAAACCCGCCTCCGGCATCACCTCAGCCGCTCTGAGCGACCTCTACGTCGCCATCCGGACGACTCTGGCTGACGCCGTCGCGCGCTCCGACGGGGTCGCCGCATCCGAACTCAAGCGGGAGAAGAAGACCAGCCTGCGGGTGCATGGGCGGTCGGGCCA
>JACCVL010000226.1 GCA_013698185.1 Nocardioidaceae bacterium | reverse complement strand
GACGGTGAGCAGGTCGGTCAGCCGGAGCGCGACGGTGCTCGCCGCCGCCAGCTGCAGGGCCACGTCGGTGCGGCGGACCACGCTGGAGACGCGCAGCACCTCACCGAGGCGCAACGGCAGCACGTGGTTGCCGAGCAGGCTGACGTGCAGGGCGGCCCAGGCCTGGCCGGGGGTGAGCACCGGCAGCACCCGGCACCAGGCCCACGTCCGCAGCCCGAACGCGCCGGCGTAGGCGAGCAGTGCCACGCCGATGCCCAGCGGCGAACCGGCCACGGTGGCGCCCACGTCGCGTACCGACCCGGTCAGCGCAGCGAGGTCGGCGACGTTCAGCAGGTATGCGACGCCGGCTGCCAGCAGCACCAGACCGGCGATGGTGCGCAGCGGGCTGGCTGCTGGCCGACGTGGAGCGGGGGGGTGCCCGGAGGACCGTTGCATAGTTAGGAGAGGATGCCCTAAGTTGCTCGGGCTGTCCAAGTCCGGCCACCGCCCGCTAGACCCTGAGACGCCGAGGAGCCTCGCCCATGTCCCACGTGGTGGTGACCGGTGCCGCCGGCTTCCTCGGCGGGCACGTCGTCGAGGCGCTGCTGACCCGCGGGCACCATGTGCTCGGCGTCGACCGGGCGCCGATTCCGGCCCACCTCCGCGGCCCCGACGGCCTGGGCTGGCTGCAGCAGGATCTCACCGCGCAGCCGCACGAGGTGGATCGGGCGCTGCTGGCCGCGGCCCTGCGCTGCACCGACGCGGTGCTGCACCTGGCCGGCTGCCCCGGCGTACGCGACGCCGCGGCCGACGTCGAGCACCGGCGCCAGCGGGACAACGTCGACGCGACCGTGGCCGTGCTCACCCAGACACCCTGCGCGACCCCGGTGCTCGTGACCTCCTCGTCGTCGGTCTACGGCGGCAGCAGGTGGTCTCGACCCAGCCTGGAGGGCGACCCGCTCGAGCCTCGAGGGGGGTACGCCGCCAGCAAGGTCCGCGCCGAGAAGCTGTGCGCCCAGCGGCGCGCAGCCGGTGGCGCCGTGCTCGTCGTCCGGCCGTTCACCCTCACCGGGGAGCGCCAGCGCCCCGACATGGCGCTGGCCCGCTGGATCGAGGCGGCCCGTGCGGGTCGTCCGTTGCAGGTATTCGGCACACCTACGCGCAGCCGGGACATCACCGACGTACGGCAGGCCGCCGAGGCGCTCGTCCGCCTGGCGCACCGCGCTGACGACTGGGCCACGGCTGGTGCGGCCGTCAACGTCGGCACCGGGCAGGCCCACACCCTGGCGGCGCTGGCCGAGGCGGTGCGCACGGCCACCGACAGCGACGTCCCCGTCGTGGTCGAGCCCGCGGCGCCGGTCGAGGTGCGCGACACCCTCGCCGACACCCGCCGGCTGGCGTCCCTGGTCGGCATGGTCCCGCACACCGACCTCGCCGGTCTGGTCGCCCGCCAGGTGGCGGCTCGAGACGCGCACGTCTCGGGCCACGAGCCCGTCGAGGTGCCGGCATGACCAGTCCGCCCACGACCTCCCGGCTGGCGGCGACCCTGGTGGCGGTCGGCCTGATTGCGGCCGTTGCCGCGGCACTCGGTCTCGGCGTGCCAGCGCTCGACGGCGAGCCCGGGGCCGCTGCGGCGGTCGACGAGCCGCAGTACCTGTTGACCGCGCTCAGCCTCGCCGAGGACGGCACCCTCGACATCGCCGACGAGCTGGCAGCCGGCCGCGAAGGCACCTTCCACCCCGCGCCGCTGCCCGTCCAGACCGAGGTGCGCCCAGACGGCACGCAGGTCAGCCCGCACGACCCCCTCCTCGCGGTCCTGCTCGCCCCCGCGGTGGCGGTCGGGGGATGGGTGGGTGCCAAGCTGCTGCTCGCGAGCCTCGCCGGTGCCCTCGCGGCACTGTCGATCTGGGTCGCCGTGCGCCGCTTCGGCGTGCCGCTGGCGATCGCCGGCATCGTGGTGGCGGCCGCGGCCACCAGCGCGCCCCTGAGCGTCTACGGCCAGCAGGTCTACCCCGAGCTGCCGGCCGCACTGGCCGTTCTGGTCGCCGTCGCGGCGCTCACCGGCCGGCTCGGGCGCGGGGGACTGGTGGCCCTGGTGCTCGCCGTCGTCGCCCTGCCCTGGCTGTCGGTCAAGTACGCCCCCCTCGCCGCCGTGCTGACCCTGCTCGGACTCGTGGTGCTCTGGCGAACCGGCCGAGCCGGTGCGGCCGCCGCCGTCGCCGCCGCTCTGGGCGCGGCGGGCGCCGCCTTCCTCGGCCTGCACCAGGTGCTGTACGGCGGCTGGACCGCCTACGCCGCCGGCGACCACTTCCAGACCTCCGGTGAGCTCGGCGTGGTCGGCCTCAGCCCGGACTACGCCGGGCGGAGCACCCGCCTGGTCGGGCTGCTGGTCGACCGCGACTTCGGCCTGGTCGCCTGGCAGCCCGCCTGGTTGCTGCTGGTGCCGGCGGTCGCGGCGCTGCCCCGACTGCTGCCGCGGGGCGCGACCCCGGGATGGACCGTGCTGGTCGTGCCGCTGCTGACCGGCTGGCTGGTCGCGACCTTCGTCGCGCTGACCATGCACGGCTACTGGTGGCCGGGCCGCCAGGTCGTGGTCGTCCTGCCGCTGGGCGTGCTGGCGGTCACGGTATGGCTCACCCACCTGCACCGGACGATCCGGCCGTCGCACCGCGCGATCGTGTCGGCTGCGGCCCTGCTCGCGGCGGCCGGGACGGGCCTGTACGCGTGGGTGCTCGTCGCCGGCTGGTCGGGGCGACTCAGCTGGGTCGATGCGCCCGACCAGCC
>JACCVL010000203.1 GCA_013698185.1 Nocardioidaceae bacterium | reverse complement strand
TCAGTGAGGCGGCAGGGCGTCAGCGCAGGTGCTGGGTCAGGCTGCTGGTCCCACCCGCGACCACCAGGTCCGCGACCGCACCGTTGACCAGGGCCGGGTGCGGCGGCTCGTGGCCGCGGTCGACGCCGAGCACCACCGGGATCCCGACGTCGCCCAGGACGCTGGCGTATCGGGACTCGCGCAGTTAGCCGTCAGCCGCGTCGAGCCCGGCGCGGATCTTGCCTGCGATGTCGTCCAGCTCGGAGCGGGGCGCGTCGGTCCACTCCGCGTCGACCCGGAAGCCGTCTCCGGCAAAGCGCGGGAAGACATGCAGGTGTACGTGGAAGACCTCCTGGCCCGCGGCCGCGCCGTCAGCGAGGAAGAAGTTCACGCCCTCACAGCGCAGGCCGGTCTCCAGCAGCGCCGCGGCGAGACGCTGCGCCACGGTGAACATGCCCGCCCCGTGTGCCGGCGGCAGGTAGCGCAGGAACGCCGCATGCTGCTTGGGAACCACCAGCAGGTGCCCCGGCGTGACGGGGTTGGTGTCCATGAACGCCAGCAGGTGCTCGTCCTCGTACACCGTGCTGCCGTCTGCACGCCCCTGCACGATCGCGCAGAACGCGCAGGCATCCGCCGAACGGTCCTGATCAGTCACCGAGGCCTCCTCGTGGGTCACGCGCCCACACCCTAGATCCTCATCTCCGGTTGGCAGCCGGTGCCGCGGGGTCAGGCCTCCGAGGGCATCAGGATCCACAGCGCGATGTAGATGATGAACTGCGGCCCGGGCAGCGCGCAGCTCAGCACGAACAGGGCGCGCACCACGTTCGGCGAGAGCCCGTACCGGTGGCCGAGCCCGGAGCACACTCCGGCGATCCACCGCTCACGTGGACGGACGAGTTCAGACGACATAACAACCTCCAAGTGGTGCGGTCTGGTGTACCCCCAGCATGACGGCTACCGCCACGCTCACCGGACCGGTCCAGTGCTTGCGCGCACGACGAGCGAGACGGCGAAGGGCGGCGGCTGCGTCACCGACTCCCCACGCAGCATGCCCTGATGAGAGCGCCCGCCGCCTGGCCGCGCTCGCGCAGCGGTTGGGCCACGGTCATCAGGGGTGGTACGGCGGTCGCCGCAACCGGCGAGTCGTCGAAGCCGACGACAGAGAGGTCCCCCGGCACAGCGACGCCCATCTCCTGTGCGGCACGCAGGGCACCGATCGCCAGCTGGTCGCTGAACGCGATGATCGCGGTCGGCCTCGGCGTGCGGTCCAGCAGCTCGTACGCGCCCAGCGCGCCGGTGTCCATGTCGTTGACGGCGCACTCGACGACGGGGAGGTCCTCCCAGGCCACCCCGTCTCCCCTTCGACCAGGCTCGTCGCGAGGAGCGGACCCGGTGAGCGCGCCGCTCACGTGTGCTGCATGTCCACGAAGCGCGAGTAGTGACCCTGGAACGCCACCACGATCGTCGAGGTCGGCCCGGCGCGGTGCTTGGCCACGATCACGTCGGCCTCGCCCGGACGGGTCGACTCGCGCTCGTAGAGGTCCTCGCGGTGCAGCAGGATGACCATGTCGGCGTCCTGCTCGAGGCTGCCGGACTCGCGCAGGTCGCTCAGCATCGGCCGCTTGTCGGTGCGCTGCTCGGCGCCGCGGTTGAGCTGGCTGATCGCCACCACCGGCACCTCGAGCTCCTTGGCGAGCAGCTTCATCTGCCGGGAGAACTCCGAGACCTCGACCTGGCGGCTCTCGACCCGCTTGCCCGACGTCATCAGTTGCAGATAGTCCACGACGACCAGCCGCAGGTCGTGGCGCTGCTTGAGCCGGCGTGCCTTGGCGCGGATCTCCATCATCGTCATGTTGGGGCTGTCGTCGATGAACAACGGCGCCTCGTTGACCTCGGCCATCTTGCGGGCTAGGCGGGACCAGTCGTCCTCGCTCATGTTGCCGTTGCGCATGTGGTGCAGGGGGATGCGTGCCTCTGCCGACAGCAGCCGCATCGCGATCTCGTTGCGGCTCATCTCGAGCGAGAAGATGGCGCTGGTCATCTGGTGTCGCAGTGACGCCGACCGGCAGATGTCCAACCCCAGCGTGGACTTCCCGACCGCGGGGCGAGCCGCCACGATGATCATCTGGCCGGCATGCAACCCGTTGGTGAGCGAGTCGAGGTCAGAGAAACCCGTGGGGACGCCGACCAGATGTCCGTCTCGGCCCTCGATGGCCTCGATCTCCTCCAGGGTGCCGGGGATGATCTGCGACAGAGGGACGTAGTCCTCACTCGAGCGTCGCTCGGTAACGGCGTAGACCTCGGCCTGAGCACGGTCCACGACATCGTCGACCTGCCCCTCGCCGGCATATCCGAGCTGAGCGATTCTGGTGCCCGCACCGACCAGGCGACGCAGCACCGCCTTCTCCCGGACGATCTCGGCGTAGTAGCCAGCGTTGGTCGCGATCGGAACCCCGGCCACCAAGGTGTGCAGGTACGGGGCGCCGCCAGCGCGGGTCAGTTCGCCGCGCCGCTGCAGCTCGGCGGCCACCGTGACGGCGTCGGCGGGCTCACCGCGGCCGTAGAGGTCGATGATCGCGTCGTACATCGTCTCGTGCACGGGGCGGTAGAAGTCGTCTCCGCGGACCACCTCCACCACGTCTGCGATCGCGTCCTTGGACAGGAGCATGGCGCCGAGCACGCTCTGCTCGGCGGCGTAGTCCTGCGGCGGGGTACGGTCCGCACCGCCGCCGGACCACTCACCGGGACCGGGGCCGGGGTCCTCGGCGGAGCGACCGGGCCCACGGAACTCGGTGACACTCACAGCTAGGCCCCCTCGGCGTTGCCGGTCGGCGGCCCGTCAGCGGGCGCGTCACCGGAGAACCTAGGCTCCGGCACCGACAGTGGCGACCGTACGCAGCACGGCCCCGCAGCGACAGCCCGGCGTGCACAGTGCATGTGGACGGGGGGAGAGAAGGTGTGGACAGCCCCCCTGTGGGCTGTGCACAGCCTGTGCACGCGGCTGTGGATGAGTGCGGAGGTGGTGCTCCTCGATAGCCTCTGACCTGCCCGGATGTTCCTCCCAGCATGTGCAGTGCAGAAACCTGCCGACCAGTTCTTGCCCGCGAGCCAGGTCGGCTGAGTGTGCTATAGCGACCTGCCCTGCTCCCCCCCAACAGGGCAGCCCGACTCCCTCTCTCCAAGCGAGACACCGTGCCCGACCTGCACCGACTTCAGCTCCACGACGACGACCGGACGATGTTCCGGCTCGCCGTGCCGGCCTTCGTCGCGCTCGTCAGCGAGCCGATGTTCCTGCTTGCCGACACCGCCGTCATCGGCTTCCTCGGCACCGCCCCGTTGGCCGCGCTTTCGGTCGCCGCGACCGTGCTGCAAACGGTGGTAGGGCTGTGCGTCTTCCTCGCGTACGCCACCACGGCCACCGTCGCCCGCAGGCTTGGTGCCGGTGACCTGCGCGGCGCGCTCGGCGACGGGGTGTCGGGGTTGTGGCTGGCGGCTGCCCTGGGGGTGGTCCTGGCCGGCGTCACGGTGGCCGGAGCAGCGCCCGTGGTCACGGCCTTCGGCGTCACCGCGGATGTTGGTGCACAGGCGACCGACTACCTACAGGTGTCCGCGGCGGGCGTGCCCAGCATGCTCCTCGTCCTCGCCGCCACCGGAATCCTGCGCGGGCTGCGCGACGTCCGCACGCCACTGGTCGTCGTGGTTGCGGCAAATCTGGCCAATATCGGTCTCGATGTGGCCCTGGTGTACGGCGCCGGACTCGGGCTGGTCGGTTCGGCGCTCGGCACGGTGGTCGCACAGAGTGCTGCCGCACTCGCCCTGATCGTCGTCGTCGTCCGCAGGGCCAGACGGAACGGCGCGGCACTGCGACCCCACGGCCGCGCCGTCTTGTCGTCGGCCGGGTCGGGACTACCCCTGTTCGTACGCACGCTGACCTTGCGAGCAGTGCTGGTCTCGGCGACAGCCGCGGCCGCGACGCTGCCGGCCGCGTCGTTGGCCGCCCAGCAGATCACCGTCACGGTGGTGTCGGTGCTCGCCTACGGGCTCGATGCGGTGGCAATCGCCGCTCAGGCCATCATCGGCCGCCACCTCGGCGCGGGCGACATCGCCTCGGCCCGGCGCAGCACTCGCCGCATGGTGGGTTGGGGCGTCGCCGGTGGCGTGGGTGCCGGAGCAGGGTTGCTCGCCGTCACCCCGTGGCTGCCTCGGCTGTTCACCAGCGACGCGGACGTACACAGCGCGGCAGTCGCGGCGCTCGTCGCGGTCGCCTTCGTGCAGCCGGTGTCCGGCGTGGTGTTCGTGCTCGACGGGGTACTCATCGGAGCCGGCGACGGCCGTTATCTCGCGGTGGCCGGCCTGCTCACCGTCTTGGTGTACGGGCCGGCAGCCCTGCTAGCCCTCACCAGCGGCGGCGGCCTCGCAGCTCTATGGGTCGCCTACGGTGCCTGGATGCTCGCCCGTGCCGGCACGCTCCTCCCCCGGGCGAGGGGGTCGCAGTGGCTGCGTACCGGGGCAGCACCACCAGGGCGGACGGTCACCGCTCGTTAGGTTGCCGCTCCTGGTCCTGCGGATGCGCCGCGTGCCGCTCGAGAAAGGTGTACACGTCGGTGGCGTCGACGCCGGGAAACACCCCCGGAGGCAGGGCCGCAAGCAAGTGGCTGTGCGCGCGAGCAGAGGGCCACGTCTGACCGGCCCATTTCTCGGCGAGCTCCTGCGGCGGGAGACGGCAGCAGCTCGGCGCCGGGCAGGCCGAGCGCCGGTGCCGGCCGGGGTCGGAGTCCCGGAACCACTTCGCGTGCGGGCCCGGCACACCGACCGTGACCGCAAACTCACCGGCTGCTGACGGCTCGACATGTGAGGTGCAGAAGTAGGTCCCCGTCGGCGTGTCGGTGAACTGGGTGTACGTGCCGTAGCGGTCCGTCGACCCGAACACCCGGCGAGAAGCGAACTGTCGGCAGGCGGGTTGGCCCTCGATCGCGCCGGTGCTGTCCGCCGGGTAGGGCAACCCGTCGTTCTCGTACGCCTTGTAGATGGTGCCGGTCGCGTCGGTCCGGGTGAAGTGCACGGTGATCCCCAGATGTCGGGTAGCCAGGTTGGTGAAGCGGTGTGCCGCGGTCTCGTAGGAGACCGCGAAGACGTCCCGCAGGTCCTCCATGGACAACGACCGGTCGCGCTTGGCCTCGAGCAGGAACGGTGCGGCGGCACGCTCCGGGACGAGCAGCGCGGCCGCGAAGTAGTTGGCCTCCACTCGCTGGCGCAGGAAGTCGGCGAAGTCCTCGGGGTCGGTGTGTCGAAGGGCGAAGTGCCCGAGGGTCTGCAGGACCACGTAGCGCGGGTCGTGCCCCGCCGGGCGCTGCGGCAGGTAGATGCGCCGGTGCACGAGGTCGCTGATGGACCGCGTCGAGTCCGGCAGGTCCGCGACCTGGTGCAGGGTGAAGCCGTAGTGGCGGACCAGCCCAGTGATCGCGCGCTGCGGCAGCGCGCCGGCGGAGTAGCCGACGGCGGCGAGCGCCTCCGCCGCAGCGGCTTCGACCTCCGGGAAGTAGTTGTCCTGGGCGCGCATGCGCCGGCGCAGCTCGACGTTGGCACGGCGGGCGGCCTCCGGAGTGGCGGCGAAGCGCTCGTCGCGTCGTCGCAGCTCCTCGTGCAAGGCGACGACATGCGCGAGGACGTCGGTCGGCACCCGGGGCCCCGGCCGCAGCGGCGGCAGACCGAGCGTCGCGAACGAAGGATGGCGCCGCTCGCGCTCGAGCGCGATCTCGAGGGCGGCCCGCCGGCTCGGCGGCTCGGGGCGAAGCAGCTCGTCGAGCGGTACGCCGAGCGCCTCGGCGAGCGTGTGCAGCAACGACAGCTTCGGCTCCCGTCTCCCGTTCTCGATCAGACTCAGCGCGGAGGTCGCGGTGCCAACACGTTCGGCCAGGGCGGCGAGCGTCAAGTGCTCGCGCCGCCGGGTGTGGCGCAGCCGGCGGCCCAGGGTGACGAGGTCGAGGGCTGGCTCAGAAAACTCCGGCATGCTCGCCGGCTTATCGGAAATTTGGCGTTTCTTCTCACTGCTCCTGCTCACAATTCGCCATCATAGCGCGGGAGAGTGGGATCTTCGCAGAAATTCACTCGAACCCTAGAGGAGCGATCCGCCCCATGCCTACCTTGGAAGAGCTGCAGCGCCAGGCCACCGAGCTCGAGACCTGCTGGACGACCGACCCCCGATGGGCGGGCGTGCAGCGCACCTACTCCGCGCCCGACGTCATCAGGCTGCGCGGCTCCGTGCAGGAGGAGTGCACACTCGCCCGCCTCGGCGCGGAAAAGCTGTGGCAGCTCGTCAAGGACGAAGAGTACGTCCACGCCCTCGGCGCGCTCAGCGGCGGCCAGGCCGTGCAGATGGTGCGTGCCGGGCTGCAGGCGATCTACCTCTCCGGTTGGCAAGTCGCCGGAGACGCCAACCTCGCCGGGCAGACCTACCCCGACCAGAGCCTGTACCCGGCCAACTCGGTCCCGACCGTCGTCCGCCGCATCAACAACGCCCTCACCCGAGCCGACCAGATCAGCTGGAGCGAGGGCGAGAGCGACGCTCCGGACTGGTTCGCCCCGATCGTGGCGGACGCTGAAGCCGGCTTCGGTGGCGTGCTCAACGCCTTCGAGCTGATGAAGGCCATGATCGAGGCTGGTGCTGCGGGGGTGCACTGGGAGGACCAGCTGTCCTCGGCCAAAAAGTGCGGTCACCTCGGGGGCAAGGTGCTCATCCCCACCGAGGCCCATATCAAGACGCTCAACGCCGCACGGCTGGCCGCCGACGTGGCAGGCGTGCCGACTCTCGTCGTGGCGCGCACCGACGCGCAGGCCGCGACGCTGCTCACCACCGACGTCGACGAGCGGGACGCGCAGTTCGTCACCGGTGAGCGAACGGCCGAAGGCTTCTACCGGGTGACGAACGGCATCGACCCGTGCATTGCCCGCGGTATCGCCTACGCGCCGTACGCCGACCTGCTGTGGATGGAGACCAGCACCCCGGACCTGGAGATCGCGCGGCAGTTCGCCGAGGGGGTGAAGAAGGAGTACCCGGACCAGCTGCTGGCCTACAACTGCTCGCCGTCGTTCAACTGGAAGGCACACCTGGACGACAGCTCGATTGCGACGTTCCAACGAGAGCTCAGCGCGATGGGCTACAAGTTCCAGTTCATCACCCTGGCCGGCTTTCACGCGCTGAACTACTCGATGTTCGAGCTGGCCAAGGGCTACACGGAGCGGGACATGACGGCCTACGTTGAGCTGCAGGAGAAGGAGTTCGCCGCGGAGTCGGCCGGCTACACCGCGACCAAGCACCAGCGAGAGGTCGGCGCTAGTTACTTCGACCTCGTTGCCACCGCGGTCGACCCCCGCGCGGAGACCCTGGCACTCAAGGGCTCCACCGAGGAGGAGCAGTTCGCCTGACCGACGTCAGGCCCAGCACGGCTAGGGTGCGCGCGTGCTCCCCCTTGCCCACGCCACCTTCGGCTGGGTGTTCGTCATCTTCGGCGTCGCGCCGCACGGCGGTGCGCTCGACGTCGGGGTCGACGTCGTCGGCTGGCTGGCGATCGCCTGGGCGTGGCACCGGCTGCTTGTGGTCGAGCCCAGCTTTGCCGCCGCACGGACGGTCGCGCTGGTGGGCGCGGCGACGGCGCTGGTGCGACTGCTGCCCGGCCCCGAGCCGCTGCTGGTCGTCGCACAGGTGGTCGCCGTCGCCGTCGTTGCGGCTGCGGTCGTCACCGGCGCCGCTGCCCTGATGCGCGCTGCGACCACCCACGGGTCGCGCCTGGTCGCCGCCCAGGCGTCGTTTCTGCGCTGGGCCGCAGTCGGTGTGCTGCTCATCGAGGGCCTGGCCGGGCTGGGCAGCTTCGCCGTGCCGGACCTGACCGACCTGGTGCGCTCAGCGGCAGCGCTCGGCCTCGGCTTCGCCGCTTGGTTCACCGTGCTCCAGTTGGTCAGCGCCTGGCGGCTCAGGCGGGGACGACCTCGAGCGTGACATCGGCGCTGGCCTCGTCGTGGACACGGACCCGCACGGTGTGGCTGCCGAGGGACTTGATCGGCTGGCCGACATCGATGCGCCTGCGGTCGACGTCGGGGCCGCCGGAGGACTTGATGGCCTGCGCGATGTCGGCGACGGTCACCGCCCCGAACAGGCGCCCGGTGTCACCCGCGCGCACCGGCAGCTGGACGGTCATCGCCTCCAGCTGGGACCGGATCTCCTGGGCGTGGCCGAGGTCGCGGACCTCGCGCACCTGGCGCGCCTTCTTGAGGGTGTCGATCTGCTTGGCCGCACCCTTGGACCAGCGCACCGCATAGCCGCGCGGTATCAGGTAGTTGCGACCGTAGCCGTCCTTGACCTCGACGATGTCGCCGGGGGCGCCCAGCGCCGGCACCTCGTGAGTGAGGATGAGCTTCATCGGTACGTCCCCTCTCAGCGGGTGGTCGAGGTGTAGGGCAGCAAGGCCATCTCGCGTGCGTTCTTGATCGCCGTGGCGATCTGTCGCTGCTCCTGGACGCTGACTCCGGTGACCCGGCGGGCCCGGATCTTGCCCCGGTCGGAGATGAACTTGCGCAGCAGGTTGGTGTCCTTGTAGTCGATGTAGGTCACCTTGGCTGCCTTGAGCGGGTTCTGCTTCTTCTTCGGCTTGCGGAGGATGGGCTTGGCCATTGTGGTGCTCCCTTCAGAGCCCGGCTCGCGCCGGAATGGGCCGACGGGTACGAATCGGTGCTGGTCAGTTGATCGTGGTCGTGGCTAGAACGGAGGGTCGTCGTTGCCGCCGCTGGGGCCGCTGGACGCCCATGGGTCGTTAGCTGTCTGGCCGCCGGACGGGCTGGCAGCCGGTGCGCTGGACGCCCACGGGTCGGTGCCGCCCTGACCGCCGCCCCCCTGGTTGCCGCTGCTCTGGCCGAAGCCGCCGCCCCCGGCGCCGGATCGCTGGGTGCGGGCCACCTTCGCGGTCGCGCTGCGCAGGCTGGGCCCGACCTCGTCGACGTCGACCTCGTAGACGGTCCGCTTCTCGCCCTCGCGGGTCTCGTACGACCGCTGCTTGAGGCGGCCCTGCACGATGACGCGCATCCCCTTCTGCAACGACTCGGCGGTGTTCTCGGCTGCCTGCCGCCACACCGAGCAGGTCAGGAAGAGGCTCTCGCCGTCCTTCCACTCCCCGGACTGACGGTCGTAGGTGCGTGGGGTCGAGGCCAGCCGGAAGCTGGCCACGGCGGCACCGGAAGGGGTGAAGCGCAGCTCGGGGTCGTCGACGAGGTTGCCGA
The DNA here is from genome assembly GCA_013698185.1 of Nocardioidaceae bacterium. GTDB lineage: Bacteria > Actinomycetota > Actinomycetes > Propionibacteriales > Nocardioidaceae > JACCVL01. The sequence continues at coordinate 14,124 of JACCVL010000203.1, read as the reverse complement.
CGAGGGTGATGACTGTCTCGCCTGCCATGAGATCTCCTGCGGGTCAGAGTTGGGTGTCCCACGGTGGGGACGTCTGGGCAAAGTCAACCGCACGACGCCGACATGCGTCTTCGGTCGTCCACAGCCTCAGCGCGCGTCGGGCCGGATGACCTTCGTTCGCAGGACCGACTCGTTGAGGGTCAGCTGGCGGTCGAGCTCCTTGACCGTCGCCGGCTCAGCGTGCAGGTCGATGACCGCGTAGATGCCTTCGGCCTTCTTCTGGATCTCGTAGGCCATCCGGCGCCGGCCCCACACGTCGACGCTGTCGATCGTGCCGCCGTCGTTGGTGACCAGGCTCAGATAGCGGTCGAGCGACGGGGGGACCGTGCGCTCCTCGAGCTCGGGGTCGAGGATGATCATCAGTTCGTAGTGCCGCACAGCGATATCCACCTCCTACGGACTCAGCGGTCACGGTCCTTCCGTGACAGGAGGATGTGTGCTCCGGTCGTGCCGCACCCACAACCAGGACGCTGGGATGAGGCTGGGACCGGGAGGTCAAGCCTTGCGACCGGACCGACCCTTGATGCTAGCCGAGCCGGTGGCAGCAGAGCCAATCCGGCCACCCGGACCGGATCATCCGAGGGTTGGGTCGTCCGCCCTGCAGGTGCAAGGGGCCGCTCACCCGCTCGGTTGTGCAGGCCGGCCCTGGCTGAGGCTCACTCGGTGCCGATCGCGGTGAGCACGTCGAGCCGCGCGGCACGTCGCGCCGGCAGCACCGCGGCGAGCACCCCCACGGCGGCCGCGGCAACGACGAAGACCCCGAGCTGCAGCCACGGGATGCGCAGCACCTCGATGCCCTGGTCGGCGATCGCGCGCTGCAGCACCGCGCCGAAGACGACGCCCATGACCACACCGAGCACGGCGCCGAGCACCGCGATAGCCACCGACTCCAGGCGCACCATGCGCCGCAGTTGGCGGCGCTGCATGCCGATTGCGCGCAGCAGACCGACCTCGCGGGTGCGCTCGATGACCGACAGCGCCAGGGTGTTCACGATGCCCAGCACCGCGATAACGATGGCAAGGGCCAGCAGCGCATAGATGATGGCCAGCAGCTGGTCGATCGGCGCCCGCTGCTCCTCGGCGAAGGCAGCCTGGTCCTTGACCGACACCAGCGGGATGTCGGCGACGGCGGCGTCGATGTCGGTCTCCACGGTGGCCGGCGTGGCCCCGGCGGCCAGCGTCACGTAGACGTAGTTGTCCTGGGGTCGCAGCCCACCGGCCTCGAAGGCATCGATCGTGAACAGGTACGGGACGCCGATGGCCGGGCTCTGCTCGTACAGGGCGGCAACGGTGGCCTGCTGCTCGCCCCCGGGCAGCGTCAGCGTGACGGTGTCGCCGACCGCGATGTCCTCGTCCTCGGCGCGCTGCTGCTCGATCAGCACGGTGCCCTCGACGAAGTCCTCGAGCGACCCCCCAGCGACGTCCAACGTGACCATGTCGCCGAACTGAGCAGGGTCGGTGGCGCCGATGTAGTCATCTCGGCCGTCGACCGAGCCCGGTGCGTAGCGCACCGGTGCCACCGCGCTCACCCCGTCGATCGCAGCGACGTCGTCGGCGATGGACGGCGAGAAGGGCTGGCCGATCGCGTTGGAGACCACGAGGTCGGCGGTGAAGTTGGTGGCGATGACCTTGTCGACACTGGCCTTGGCGGACTGGCCGAGCACCGACATGGTGGCCACCAGCGCCAGCCCGATCATCAGTGCCGACGCGGTTGCCGCCGTCCGCCTCGGGTTGCGCAGCGCGTTGTCGGCGGACAGCTGGCCGATCGTGCCGAACACGCTGCGGTAGAGCCCGCGGAGCACCGTGAGCACCGGTCGCCCGAGCACCGGGCTGGACAAGGCCACGCCCAGCAGGACGCCGAGGATCCCGGCGCCGACCAGCGCGGCCCCGGTGCCGCCCGAACCGGCTAGGCCGGCGGCGATCGTCGCCGCACCCACCGCGACCAGCGCGATACCGACGACGAGGCGGCGCCGGATGGCTGTCTCGGGCATCGCCACGCCGTCACGCAGGGCCTCGACCGGGGCCACTTTGGCGGCGCGCCTGGCCGGCAGGTATGCCGCGACCATCGTGACCACGATGCCGACGGCGTACGACCAGACCAGCGTCATGGGCGTGAAAACCAGCGGCGACTCCGACAGGTCGAGCCCGATCCGGCCGAAGATCGCCTTGATGCCGGTGGCCACTGCGAAGCCGACCCCGACGCCGACGGTGGAGCCGATCAGGGCGATGGCGAGGGCCTCCAGCAGCACCAACCGGCGGACCTGGCGGCGCGACGCCCCGAGCGCGCGGAGCAGCGCCAGCTCCCGGGCTCGCTGGGCGACCAGGATGGAAAACGTGTTGACGATGAGGAATGAGCCGACGACCAGCGCGACGACGACGAAGACGTACAAGAAGATGTTGATGAACTGCAGCACCTGGCCGATGGCGTCTTTCTGCTCCTCAGCGGCCGCGTCGCCGGTCAGGGCCTCGACATCGTCGGGCAGGTCCGCGGCGACCGCATCGCGCAGCTCGTCCTGCGACTCCTCGTCGCTGCCGCTGACCCAGATGTCGGTATAGACGTCCTCACCGTCGAAGAAGAGCTCCTGCATGGCATCGGTGTCGAACAAGGTGAGCGTGGCGCCGTTGAGTCCCGCACTGAACGTGTAGATGCCGACGAGTGTCGCCTCGAGCCGCGACCGCGTCCCGGCCGTGACGAGCGGCACGGTGTCCCCCACGTCGTATCCCGCGCGCTCGGCGGTACCGCCGTCGAGGGCGATCTCGTCGGGTCCCTCGGGAGCTCGGCCGGCGGTGAGAGCGCCGGGGGTCTCGCCGGCCGCGTTGGGGGCGTCGTTGAGGTTGACGCCGATGCCGGGTGGGCCCTGGCCGCCGACGACCTGGCCATCGCCGTCGACGACGAACACCCCCTCGACGGTGAGGTTGCCGTCGGCGCGAGCCACGCCCGGTACGGCGGCGAGCTGGTCGACGAGCGGGCCCGGCAGGGTCCGAGCGTCGAAACCCCCGAACTGGGCCTCACCCTTGACCGTCGGCCGGACCACGACATCGCCGACCGAGGCGTCCACGATCGCATCGAAGGACTTGCCGAGGGTGTCGGTGAAGACCGACGTACCGGCCACGAAGCCGACGCCCAGCACGATCGCGAAGGTGCTGAGCAACAGCCGGGTCTTGCGCGCCAGCAGGTTGCGCCAAGCCGCCCGCAGCACGCTCAGGCCTTCATCATCTCGAGCACCGCGTCCGCGGTCGGGTCCTGCAGCTCGGCGACAACCCTGCCGTCGGCGAGCAGCACCACCCGGTCAGTGAACGCCGCCGAGCTCGGGTCGTGGGTCACCATCACGATCGTCTGGTCGAACTCGTCGGCGCTGCGCCGAAGGAAACCCATCACCTCGTCGCTCGCCACCGAATCCAGGTTGCCGGTGGGCTCGTCGGCGAACACGATGGCCGGCCGGCTCATCAGCGCCCGGGCGCAGGCCACGCGCTTGCTGCTGGCCACCGGACAGCTCATTGGGTTTGTGGTCGAGGCGGTCACCGAGACCGACGGCGCTGATAACCGTGTCGTACCAGGCCGGCTCGGGCTTGCGGCCGGCGATGGACAGCGGCAGCGTGATGTTCTCGTGCGCGGTGAGCGTCGGCACCAGGTTGAAAGCCTGGAAGACGAAGCCGACCTGGTCGCGGCGCAACGCGGTGAGGGCCTTGTCGGACAACCCGGCCAGTGCGGTGTCACCGATTTGCACCGTGCCGCTGGTCGCGGTGTCGAGGGCCGCCAGGCAGTGCATGAGCGTCGACTTACCCGAGCCCGAGCGCCCCATCACCGCGGCGAACTGGCCGCGCCAGAAGTCGACCGAGACATCGTCGAGCGCCCGTACCTCGGTGTGCCCGGCACCGTAGACCTTGGTCAGGTTGCGTGCACTGGCAGCGGCGCCGTACGTGGCCTCGGCGTCGAGCCGAGCAGTGGTGTCTTGAGACACAGCGCTCCCCTCCCAGCAGCAGGCGGGCGCCCCGACCCGCTCGCCGCCGACACGATAGCTCGCACCGGTGACAGTCCGGCCAGTGGTTTTCGCCTGCTGGCCAGCACCTGTCCGTCTCGGCTCCTAGGGTGCAGGCATGGTCACCAGCCAACGCATCGGAGCCCACGTCGACCAGCACGACCCGCTGGCCGAGGCGGTCGCGCGGGGCGCCGATCTGGTGCAGCACTTCCTTGGCGACCCGCAGGGCTGGAAGCGACCGACCGTGGCGTACGCGGGTGGCGCCACCGCGCTGCGCGACGCGGCCGCGCGGGCGGACATCGACATCTACGTGCACGCGCCGTATGTGCTCAACGTGGCCACCAGCAACAACCGCATCCGCATCCCCAGCCGCAAGCTGCTGCAGCAGACCCTCGACCTGGCCGGCGAGATCGGAGCACGGGGGGTCATCGTGCACGGCGGGCACGTGCTGAAGGACGACGATCCGCAGGTGGGGTTCGACAACTGGACCAAGTGTGTCGAGCGCGCCGACCTGGTGGTGCCGTTGCTGATCGAGAACACCGCGGGAGGCGACAACGCGATGGCACGGCATCTTGAGCGGATCGAGCGCTTGTGGCAGGCGGTGAGCGACGCCGGGGGTGACCCCGTGGGGGCCGGGAGGATCGGCTTCTGCCTCGACACCTGTCATGCGCATGCCGGGGGAATCGAGGTGTCGGCGGCGGCGGAGAAGGTGCTCGCGGTCACCGGACGGATCGACCTGGTGCATGCCAACGACAGCCGCGACGCGTTCGACTCCGGCGCCGACCGGCACGCCAACCTTGGACGTGGCCGGCTCGATGCGCAGGAGCTGCTGGCGGCGGTACGCGCCGCGGGTGCCCCCGTGGTCTGTGAGACGCCGGGTGGCGCGGACGGCCAGGGCGCCGACATCGCCTGGCTGCGTGAACGGCTCTGACCCGTCCGGGAGCGGTGGGCCTCCGCTAGCCTCGCTGCGCGTGAGCTCCCCCGTCCTGTCCGTTCGCCCGATCGACGCTGCCACCCATGTGGGGCACCTGCGTTCGCTGCCCGCCGCGAGCTTCCTGCAGACCCCGGCCTGGGGGCAGGTCAAGACCGACTGGCGCCCTGAATCCCTCGGCTGGTTCGACGGCGGGCGACTGGTCGGCGTCGCGCTGGTCTTGCACCGCGCGCTGCCCCGGCTCGGCCGCACCTTGGCGTACCTGCCCGAAGGGCCGGTCATCGACTGGGCGGGCGCTGCGCAGTCGGGCTCGCTGGCGGCGTGGCTCGACCCGATGACCGCGCACTTCAGGTCGCAGAAGGCCTTCGCCGTCCGCATGGGCCCGCCGGTCGTGACGCGGCGCTGGGAGGCGGCCACGGTGAAGAAGGCCGTCGCCGATCCCGCACTCAGCCGGCTCGGTGCGGTTCCGGCCGATGCGGCCGAGGACACCGGCACCGCCGTGGTCGAGCACCTCCGGGGCGCCGGCTGGCGGCTGCAGACGGCCGACGGCGGCGGTTTCACCGCCGGACAGCCGCAGTACGTCTTCCAAGTGCCGATGGCCGGCCGTGACGAGGACGCGCTGCTCGCGGCCATGAACCAGCAGTGGCGGCGCAACATCAAGAAGGCGGCCAAGGAGGGCGTCGAGGTCCACACCGGTGACCGCGCGGACCTGGCGTCCTTCCACGCCCTGTACGCCGAGACCGCCTCGCGGGACGGCTTCACCCCGCGCCCCCTGCCGTACTTCCAGCTGATGTGGGACGCGCTCAGCGCAGAGGACCCCGACCGGATCCGGCTCTACCTCGCCGAGCACGAGGGTGACCTGGTCGCCGCCACCACCTTGGTACGGGTGGGCGAACACGCGTGGTACTCCTACGGCGCCTCCAGCGCCGCCAAGCGGGAGGTCCGCGGCTCCAACGCCGTGCAGTGGCAGATGATGCGCGACGCGCGCGCGGCGGGCGCGACCGTCTATGACTTGCGTGGCATCACCGACACCCTCGACGAGGCAGACCCCCACGTCGGGCTGGTTCAGTTCAAGGTCGGCACCGGCGGCGAGGCCATCGAGTACGCCGGCGAGTGGGACCTGCCGCTCAACGGCGTGCTCTACCGCGCCTTCGACCTCTACATGCGTCGGAGATGAACCGGTGCCGCTGACACTGCGCATCGAGGGAGACCGCTGGCGGAGCCATCTGCGCCGCACCGCCGAGACGTACGGGGTGGTCGGGCAGGGCATCGTCCCGGTGGTCAAGGGCAACGGGTACGGCTTCGGGTTGGCGAGCCTCGCCCGGCGATCGGCGTGGCTCGGAGCCGACGCCGGTGTCGACACCGTCGCCACCGGGATGTACGAGGAGGTCCCCGAGCTGTTGTCGCGCTTCGCGGGCGACGTGCTGGTGCTGTCTCCCTGGCGCCCGTTCCTGTCCGAGGTGCCCGACGGCGACCGGGTCGTGCATACGGTCGGCCGGCTGGACGACCTCGCCGCGCTCGGCGCGCAGCGCCCCGGAGCGCGGATCGTGGTCGAGGCGCTGACGACCATGTCGCGACACGGCCTCCCCCGCCACGAGCTGGCCGCCGCCACCGACCTGGTCCGAGCCGGACGCCTGCGGCTCAGCGGGCTGGCGTTGCACCTGCCGCTGGTCGGGGAGCACGAGCCCGAGGCCGAGGAGTGGGCAGCGGTGCTCGAGGCGTCCCAGCTGGACACCTCGACGATGTGGGTCTCGCACCTCGACGCGCAACAGATCGGCCGACTCCGGGCTCGTCGTCCGCGGCTGCTGGTCCGTCCGCGGGTCGGTACTGCGCTGTGGCTCGGCGATCGGGGGGCGTTGACGGTGCGGGCCACGGTGCTCGACCGGCATCCGGTGTCGCGCGGCGACCGGGTCGGTTACCGCCAGCGCCCACTGCCCCGTGCCGGCCACGTCCTCGTCGTCGCCGGCGGCACTGCACACGGCATCGGCCTGGCGGCACCGGCGGCCGGATCCGCCCGCCAGCGGGCGCTGGCACTTGCCCGAGGTGGGCTCGAGGCCGCCGGGATGACACTGTCCCCGTACACCGTCGGGGGTCGGCAGCGGTGGTTCGTCGAGCCGCCGCACATGCAGGTCAGCCTGATCTTCGTGCCGGCGGGGGCCGGTGTACCCGATGTGGGCGACGAGGTGGACGTCGCGGTGCGGTTCACCACCACCACCTTCGACCACATCGAGATTGGCTGACCCGCCGCGACTCATCCCCTGCTCGGCGAGGGGCGCTGCGCCACGTTTACGTGGTGGGAGGTGGCTTTACGTGGCGCCGGCCCCCCGTAAAGGGTCGCTCCGCCACGTTTACGTGGCGCGGGGCCGAGGCCGGCGTTCGGCGAGGACACCGCCGGCGGGGTCGTCTGTGACGAGGTCGGCGCGCACCGGGTCATGCTCGGGACGCAGGATGTCTCGCACCACCACGCCGGCCAGCCACAGCTCGGCGGCCACCCGGACGGCAATGGCCACGGCATAGGTGTCGTCGACGCCCGCGTCCGCCGTCGCCCCCGCCAACGTCCACCAGATCGCGAGGAAGTAGAAGACCTCGCCGGCCTGCCAGATCAGCAGGTCACGCCATCGCGGTCGCGCCAGCACCGCGAAGGGCAGCAGCCACAGCACGTACTGCGGGGAGTAGACCGGCCACACCACCAGCCCGCCGATCAGCAGCAGCACGACGACCTGAGGCAGCCGTGGCTGCCGCTGCGAGCCGAGCGCAAGGCCGAGCACCGCGAGCACCACCAGCGCCATCCCCAGCACGACCAGCACCACGAGCAGCGGGGCAGCCGCGGTCCTGCCGTAGGCCGCGGCCAGCCGCCAAAGCGAGCCGTAGCCGACCTGGCCGGTCAGGGTGTGGTTCACCGTGCCCCACCAGGAGTCCCGCGCGAGCAGGAGCACCGGCACCTGCCACAGTGCCCAGACGGCGGACGTGACGCCGGTCACAGCCAACCAGCCGCGCGGCTGGCGTGCCCGTACCGCCAGCGGCAGCAGCGCCACCAGCACGGCGACCGGCCACACCGCGGCCGCGACGGCGGTCCCGAGCAGCACTCCGGCGGCGATCGGGCGTTCGCTGGACCAGACGGCTACCGCGGCGATGGCCGCGGTCACTCCGAGCAGGTCCCAGCCGATGGTGGCCGCCAGTATCAGCACCGGCGCGAGGGCGAACGCCGCGGCGTCCCACGGCCGCCGGCCGGACAACCGCAGCAGCAACGCCGCCAGCGCGAGCATCAGCGCGATCATCGCCAGGGCGTACACGGCGTAGTACGTCACGGCCTCACGGTGCAGCGACGGCGCGCGGGCCAGCTCTGCGACCCGCTGCTCCGCGCGGTCGCCGACGTCGGGAGTGTCGGTGAGCACCCGTGCAGCACCGGCCGCGGCCCACGCGAGGACCACCACCGGCGCCGGGTCGGCCGTCGGGGGGTAGCGGCCGGCACCGTCGGCATAGGGGCGCAGGCCCTCGCCGGCACCTGAGACGACATACGACAGCGGGATGTCGCTGTAACAGAGGTCGGCGTAAGCCGACCCATCCCACCACGCCCCGGACTGGCATGGGGCCGTGTGGACCAGATTGAGCACCCCGGCCAGCGTGACCAGCGCCAGTACGCTGCGCAGCGGCGTCCACCACGGGTGCGGCCGGGCATGGACACCCAACGGCCCGCCGATCGCCTGGCTGCTGGCGGCGACAACCGCGTCATCACGCGACGGCGCAACCGCGCCGTCAGCCCCCGCCACCACCACCGGGTCCGTCGGATGATGGTTCCTGCGACCCCGGTGGGTTGGGGTTGGGCGGGTCAGTGGTCGGCGGCTCCGTCGTCGTCGTGGTCGGCGGCTCCGTCGTCGTGGTCGTCGTCGTCGGGACCGTGACGGTGCTCGTCGGCGGCGCGATGGTCCCGGTGACGAAGGCGGGCGCGGGGAAGTCGACGCACTTGGTGTCCTGCAGTGCGCCCTGCATGTACGCCGCGAAGGTCCGCGCCGGGAACTCCCCGCCGTAGAAGGTCGGCAGGTAGTTCTCGAGCTGCTCGTTGCCGTCCCCGCGGACGTACATCACCGCAGTCGACAAGGTGGGCGTGTAGCCGACGAACCACGACGACGACACCTCACCCTGCGCACCGGTCGCCGTGCCGGTCTTGCCCGCGACCGGGCAGCGCACCGTCGAGGCGTTGGTCCCGGTGCCCCGCTCGACGACCTGCTGCAAGGCGTACGACACGTCGCTGGCAATCTCGGCCGAGAAGGTGCGCGTCGCGGTGTCCTCGGCCGTATACACGGTCTCGCCGTCGGCATCGACGACCGTCTCCAGCACGTGCCAGTCGGCACGTCGACCACCGGCGGCGAACGTCGCGTACGCATTGGCCATATCAATGGTCGGCACCGGGGCGTAGCCCAGCGCCACCACCGGCACCGGCGCCAGCTTGTTCGTCGCGGACTTGGGGATGCCAGCCAGCTCGGCCGCCCCGATCACCTTCTGCCCGCCGTTGTCCATGGACAAGGTGAGGTCGACGTAGGCGGTGTTGATGGACTCGACCGTGGCGTACAGCAACGGCACAAAGCCGAACGACCCACCACCGGAGTCGCCCTGGTTCTCGACGTCCTCCCCTGTCCCCTCGATGACGTAGGGCGAGTTGCCGTCGAAGGTGTCGGTGAGGCTGATGCCGTCGCGCAGGGCGGCCAGCAGCGCAAACGGCTTGAAAGACGAGCCGGGCTGGCCACCCGCCAGCGCCCAGTTGAAGTCACTACGGACGTAGTCCGCTCCGCCGTAGACCGCGCGGACCTTACCCGAGCCGGGCTCGACCGATGCCAGCGCAATGTGCAGCTGCTTGAGCCTGCCCAGCTTCTGTGCGCGTACCGCCTGCTTCGCCGCGGTCATGGCCTTGCGGCTAAACGTCGTGGTGATCTGCAGCCCGCCCGCGTCCACGTCGGCATCGCTGAACCCGTTCGTGCGCAGCTCTGCTCGCGCCATCGCCATCAAGAAGCCGTCGGGGCCGCCCAGCTCGTCGTCCTGCGACGGCGCGACGGTCTTCGGCAGCCTGCGACTGAAGCGGTCGGCCTGGGGTGCGCTCAGCGCACCGGTCTCCACCATCCCGTCGAGCACGTAGCGATAGCGCACGAGCGCGTCGGCCGCCGCGCCCTTACCCTCCCTGGGGTCGAGCGTCCCGGGCGAGTTGAGCACGGTCGCCAACAGCGCGGCCTCGGGGACCGTCACCTCGCCGATGTCCTTGTCGAAATAGGCCGCCGCCGCCGCCTGTGCCCCGTAGGCCCCGCGACCGAAATATATCGTGTTGAGGTAGCCCTGCAGGATCTCGTCCTTGGACACCTCGCGCTGCACCTTCAGTGCGAGGATGCCCTCGCGAGCCTTGCGCGAGTAGGTCTGGTCCTGGGTGAGGTAGAGGATCTTGACGTACTGCTGGGTGATCGTGGACGCGCCCTGGGTCGACTCGCCGACCACGTTGTTGTAGGCGGCGCGGACGATGCCCTTCACGTCGATGCCGGCGTTGGCATAGAAGGTGCGGTCCTCGGCGGCGATCACCGCCTGCTGCATGTGGTCGGGCACCTCGTCCAGCAGCACCAGCTGCCGGTCCTGCACCGCGAAGGATCCGAGCTCTGACCGGCCGTCGGCGTAGTAGACGAAACTGGCCTCGGCCTGGAAGTCCTCGTTGGGGTCGGGGATGTCGACCACGGCGTAGGCGATGAGGAAGCCGGCAAGGCCCACGATCAAGAGACCGAGCACGGCAAGCCCCAGCCAGCCGAGCAGACGCCGCCACAGCGGCGAGCGCTGCTTGGCGCTCGACTTCGCTGTACTCATGCGCGGGTCCCCCCTGCCGGGCCGTCCTGTCCGCCGACCATTGTGACAAGGCGGAGCTGGCATGCCATCCGCGCCCGAACACAGGGTAGCTGCCCCGAGCGGCAAAGCATGACCCGATGTATCGCGGCGATACATAGAAGCGATACGCTGTCATCGTAGGCGAAGCTTGGGAGGCGCCGGCATGGCACGCCGCGGAGTCGCACTGGAGATGGCCGTACTCGGCCTGCTGCACGACGCGCCCATGCACGGCTACGAGCTGCGCAAGCAAGTGACTGCGCTGCTCGGCTGGGGCCGAGTGCTCTCGTACGGCACGCTGTACCCCTGCCTGAAGGCCATGGCCCGCAGCGGCTTCCTGCAGATGGCGACACCCACCGCGGGGGCGGCGGGCGGGCGCGGCCGCATCGTGTACAGCATCACGGCGCCGGGCCGGCAGCGCTTCACCCAGCTGGTCTCCGAGGGGGGACCCGCGTCGTGGGAGGACGACGTGTTCGGTGTCCACTTCGCCTTCTTCGCTCGTGCGGACGCTCGCACCCGCGTCCGCATCCTCGAGGGCCGCCGCAGCCGCCTCGAGGAGCGACTCGAACGGTTCCGTACGACGCTGGCTCGCGGCCGCGAGCACCGCGACGCCTACGCCCTGGAGCTGCAGCGCCATGGCGTGGAGTCCGCCGAGCGCGAGGTGCACTGGCTCACCGACCTGATCAACACCGAGCGGGCTGGCGCCGCCCCGGGGGCCAGCGGGCCCATCAGCACGCCTGACCCTGACACAACCAACCACCACCCCTCGACGAAGGAGACAGCCTGATGGGCAAGGTCCGTGTGGCCATCGTGGGCGTCGGCAACTGCGCGACGTCACTCATCCAAGGTGTGCAGTACTACGCCGACGCCGATCCCGACAGCACCGTGCCGGGTTTGATGCACGTACGCTTCGGCGACTACCACGTGTCCGACATCGAGTTCGTCGCCGCGTTCGACGTCGACGCCAAGAAGGTTGGCTTCGACCTCGCCGAGGCGACCCGCGCCAGCGAGAACAACACCATCGCCATCTGTGAGGTGCCGCCGACCGGCATCACCGTGCAGCGCGGTCACACCCTCGACGGACTCGGCAAGTACTACCGCGAGACGATCGAGGAGTCCGACTCGGCGGCCGTCGACGTGGTGGCGGCGCTGCGCGACAGCGGCGCGGACGTGCTGGTCTCCTACCTGCCGGTGGGCAGCGACGACGCCGACAAGTTCTACGCCCAGTGCGCCATCGACGCGGGTGTCGCCTTCGTCAACGCTCTGCCGGTCTTCATCGCCTCGGACCCGACGTGGGCCAAGAAGTTCGAGGACGCCGGCGTCCCGATCATCGGCGACGACATCAAGAGCCAGGTCGGCGCAACCATCACCCACCGGGTGCTGGCCAAGCTGTTCGAGGACCGTGGCGTCGTGCTGGACCGCACGTTCCAGCTCAACGTCGGCGGCAACATGGACTTCAAGAACATGCTGGAGCGCGACCGCCTCGAGTCCAAGAAGATCTCCAAGACCCAGGCCGTGACCTCCAACATGGAGCACGACATGGGCGCCCGCAACGTCCACATCGGCCCGTCCGACTACGTGCAGTGGCTCGACGACCGCAAGTGGGCCTACGTGCGCCTCGAGGGCCGTGCGTTCGGCGACGTCCCGCTGAACCTCGAGTACAAGCTCGAGGTCTGGGACTCTCCCAACAGCGCCGGCATCATCATCGACGCCGTTCGTGCTGCGAAGATCGCCCTCGACCGCGGCGTTGGTGGTCCGATCCTTTCCGCGTCGTCATACCTGATGAAGTCACCTCCGGTGCAGCGTCCCGACTCCGAGGGGCGCGACAGCATCGAGGCCTTCATCCGCGGCGAGGTGGAGCGCTGAGTCGAGGCCTCGCTGCGGGACGCGAGGGTGAGATCGAATCGAACGCTGCTGAGCAGTCCGTGGGCTGGCGATGACCGCTGCTCGACATCTGCGTCACCTGCTGCGCGGTCAGTGGTTCCGCCGGCTGTTCGCGGTCCGCATCTGCAGCCAGTTTGCGGACGGGGTCTTCCAGGTGGCGCTGGCGTCGTACGTGTTCTTCTCGCCCGAACGCCAGCCGTCGGCTTCCGCGATCGCGGCGACGCTTGCCACGGTGCTACTGCCGTTCAGCGTCCTTGGTCCTTTCGCTGGTGTCTTCCTCGACCGCTGGTCGCGACGGCAGGTGCTGGCGTTGTCGAACTTCACGCGGGTCCTGCTGGTCCTGTTCCTGACGGGGGTTGTCGCATCTGACCTCGAGGGCCCCCTGCTGTTCGGCCCGATCCTGGCCTGTTTGTCCGTAAACAGGTTCCTGCTGGCCGGGTTGTCGGCCGCGCTTCCGCACGTCGTACGCCGTGAGGACCTGCTCACCGCCAACGCGGTCACGCCCACGAGCGGGACACTCGCGGCAATCGCTGGTCTGGCTGTGGGGGCGGGCAGTCGGCTGCTGTGGGACCGGGTCGGCGTCGACAGCGACGTGGCGGTTCTCGCACTGACAGCCATGCTGTACGCCGCGGCAGGTGGCCTGGCGCTGCGGCTGCCTCGGGACCTGCTCGGACCCGACTTCGACCCTGACCGGCCGGCCGTGCGCGAGGCCGCCCGGCATGTCGTGCGCGGGCTGGTCGAAGGGCTCAAGCACCTCGCCGAGCGTCGGCCGGCTGCCTACGGACTCGCCGCGATCGGGGCGCACCGGTTCTTCTACGGCATCTCCACGATCTCGACGCTGCTGCTCTACCGCAACTACTTCACCGACGACGGGGTCTTCCAGGCCGAGCTGACCGGGCTGGGCCAGGTGTTCGCGGCGACCGCGGTCGGCACCCTGGTCGCGGCGGCGATCACCCCGGCCGCGGTGCGCCGGTTCGGCAAGCACGCCTGGGTCGGCGGGCTGTTCGCGGCGGCGGCGGTGACCGAGGTGGTGCTGGGCGTCCCGTACACGCTGCAGACCCTGCTGCCGGCCGCGTTCCTGCTCGGGATCGTCGCCCAGGCGTCCAAGATCAGCGTGGACACGCTGGTCCAGGAGCAGGTCGAGGACGACTTCCGCGGTCGGGTCTTCTCCTTCTACGACACGCTGTTCAACGTCACGTTCGTGGCCGCGGCGGTGGTCGGCGCGTTCGTGCTGCCGGACTCCGGCAAGTCGTACGGGGTGCTCGGCCTGGTCGCGGGTGGCTACGCGGTCACCGCGGTGGCCTACCGTCTTTCGGTGCGCCGGGCGGGCTAAGGTTCGCGGCGTGCAGCCCGGATACGGATCCAACGAGCCCCAGCAGCAGCCCGGCTACCAGCCCGGCCCCCAGCCTGGTTACGGGCCGCCGGCGGGCTACGACC